>NZ_AJQE01000327.1 GCF_000261685.1 Bradyrhizobium genomosp. I (2014)
CCGTCAGCGGCATGATGTTCTCGCCGCGAAACACGACCTGGCCGGAGGTCGCCGGCACCAGCCGCATGATCGCCTGCGCGGTCGTCGATTTGCCCGAACCGCTTTCGCCGACGATGCCGAAGCTGGTGCCGCGCCTGACGCGGAAGCTGACGCCGTCGACGGCGTGGACCACCGACCGCTTCGCCCACGGCCGATCGCGCCCGGTGCGGAAATGCACCACGAGGTCATTGACGTCGAGCAGATAAGGATTGCCGTCGGCTTGATCTGTGGCCATGTGAAGGTTCATGCCGCGATCTCCCGGGCACGCCAGCACGACACTGCGTGCGCCACATCGATCGTCCCGAGCGGCGGCTGCGGCCGCGACCGGCACACCTCCGATGCGCTGGCGCAGCGCGTCAAGAACGCGCAGTCCGGGCCGCGGCTTCCGAGCGCGGGCACCATGCCGGGGATTTCGCCGAGATCGATCCAGGCGGGCGGCTTCGGCCGGCCGACGGCCAGATGCGGCACGCAAGCGAGCAGCCCGCGGGTATAGGGATGGCGCGGCGAGGCCGCGACCCCTTGCGCCGGTCCGGTCTCGATGCAGCGGCCGGCGTAGAGCACCGCGATATCGTCGGCAAGCTCGGCAACTGCGCCGAGATCGTGGGTGATCAGCACGATCGCCGTTTCAGTCTCATCCTGCAGCTTCGCCAGCAGATCGAAGATCTGCGCCTGAACAGTGACGTCCAGCGCGGTGGTCGGCTCGTCGGCGATCAGCAGCTTCGGCTTGCAGGCGATCGCCATCGCGATCATCACCCGCTGGCGCATGCCGCCCGACATCTGGTGCGGATAGGCCTTTGCGCGCTGCTCGGCAGCCGGGATCTGGACCGCCTTGAGGAATTGGACAGCCTGTTCGGCGGCATCCCCCCGGCTGAGGTTGCGATGATGGTACAGCGCCTCCGCGATCTGGTCGCCGACGGTGTAGAGCGGATTGAGCGCGGTCATGGGCTCCTGGAACACCATCGAGACCGCGTTGCCGCGAAGCGCTCGCATGCGCCGGTTGCGCGCCGTCAGGACGTTCTCGCCCTCGAGCAGAATCCGGCCGGAGGTCACGACGAACCCCTCGGGCAACAGCCGCATGATCGCCAGCGCGGTCATGCTCTTGCCGCAGCCGGACTCGCCGACCAGCGCGATGGTGCGGCCCTTGTCGACAGTGAACGACAGGTTCTCCAGCACCGGGACGAGCTTGCCGTCGCGACCCGTCATGCCGACGCTGAGGTCTTCGACTGAAAGCACCGGTGTCATCATTACCTCCGTCTCAGCCGCGGATTGACCGCGTCGTTGATGCCGTCGCCGACCAGGCTCACCGCCAGCACCGCGAGAAAGATTGCAGCGCCGGGGAACGTCACCGCCCACCAGGCGTCGAGCACGTAGTTGCGGTTCTGGCCGATCATCAGGCCCCAGCTCATGGTGTTGGGATCGCCGAGGCCGAGAAAGCTCAGGCCGCCCTCGAACAGGATGGCCACGCCGATCGCGAGCGTCGCCGATACAATGATCGGCGGCAGCGCATTCGGCAGCACCACGCGCATGATCAGGTGCCAATTGCCGGCGCCAGCAGCGCGCGAGGCCTTGATGAAATCGAGGTCGCGCAGTCGCATGAACTCTGCGCGCGTCAGCCGCGCCGCAGAGGTCCAACTCACCGCGCCGATAGCGATGGTGATGGTCGTCAGCCTGGGGCCGAACAGCGTTACAAGGACCATCGCGAACAGAAGCGGCGGCAGCACCTGGAAGAACTCCGAGATCTTGACCAGCAGCGAATCGATCCAGCCGCCGAAGAAGCCGCTGAGCGCTCCGACACTGACGCCGATGACGATCGTGATCAGCGCCGCGACCGCGCCGACCGTCATTGTCGCGCGGCCGCCATGGATCAGGCCGGCCAGCACGTCGCGGCCGAGATAGTCGGTGCCGAGCAGCGCGTCGGCGTCCGGCGGCGAGAACGGCAGACCGACGATCTCGAGCGGATCGATCGGGTAGAGCATCGGCCCGAAGATCGTGGCGAGAATCAGCGCCAGAAGCAAGATCGCGCCTGCGACGCCGGAGGGGCTGCGCAGGAACTGGCGCAACGCCGCGCGCGCCGGCGACAGCGCTCGGGCAACCGGTTGCACCCGCATCGTCGTCGTCCCTGGGGCGGCGGCATTTGCGGCGGTTTTGACGTTGGATGCTTCGGTCCGGGGCACGATCAGGGTTTGCTCCACCGTGCTCATCGTGAACCTCCGCGAATGCGCGGATCGATCAGCCGGTAGACGAGATCGGTGGCGATGTTGGCGGCGATCACGATCACCGCGGAGAAGAACAGAACCGCCATCAGGGTCGGATAGTCGCGGCGCAGGATCGAATCGAATACCAGCCTGCCCATGCCGGGCCAACTATAGACCGTCTCGACCAGCACCGCGCCAGCGAACAGATTGCCGAACTGCAGGCCCATCACGGTCACGATCGGGATCAGCGCGTTACGCAGCGCGTGCTTGAATATCACGACGCTTTCCGGAAGACCCTTGGCGCGCGCGGTGCGGACATAGTCGGACGACAGCACGTCGATCATGTTGACGCGCGCCAGCCGCGAATATTGCGCGACGAACACAAGCGCCAGGGTCGCAGCCGGCAGAATCAGATGCTCCAGCACGTCGAGCCCGTAAGCCAGGCCAGTCCTGGGATGGACGACGTCGGCCATGCCGCTGACCGGCAGGATCGGCCACACCGACCCGAACAAGAGCAGCAGCAACAGGCCGGTCCAGAAGATCGGCGCCGCGTAGCCGGCGAGCGACAGCACGGTGACGGCGTGGCTGAGCAGGCCGTTCGGCCGGCGCGCGCTGACAACGCCGAGCAGCGTCCCGACCACCACCGCCACCATGACGGAAGCAAACGCCAGATACAAGGTCGCCGGCAATCGTTGCGCGATCAGGCCGAGCACCGGCTGGTTGAAATAATAGGAATAGCCAAAATCACCCAGCAGGACGTTGTGCAGATAGGTGAAAAGCTGCTCGAGCACGCTGTGATCCAGACCGTATTTGGCGCGCAGCGCCGCGATCACCTCCGCCGATGCCCCGCCCATCTCGCCAGCGATCACCTGCACCGGATCGCCCGGCGCAGCATGGATCAGGCAGAAGTTCAGCACCAGCACGGCAAGCAGCAGCATGGCGGCGTTGGCGAGTCTTCCGAACAAATGAGTGAGCAGGGTCATCGGCGTCGTGTCTTATCGTCCTTGGCGTTGGGACCAGGTCATCGAGATCAGATCTTGGGCGGGGTCGCCCAGTAGAGTTCGTCGAGCGGCGAGGCGACGCCCCAGATCGTGGTGGGCAGGCCGCCGAGTCCCTTGGCGAACGCGTTGTAATAGGGCGTCGCGTTGATGAAGTAGATCGGCACGTCCTCGACGACGATCTTCTGGAATTCGGAATACAGCGCCTTGCGCTTGTCCGGTGCGGTCTCCACCGCGGCCTTGGCGAGGATGTCGTCGACCTTCGGATTCGAATATTGCTGGGTGTTCGACCAGATGATGCCCTTGCGGATGTTCGAGGACAGGTAGGTGCGGTCGACGCCGATCACCGGGTCGCCCCAGTTGTAGACGTTGTCCATGGTCATGTCGAAATCGTAGTTCGACACCCGCTGCGCCCAGGTCGGGAAGTCGGGCGCGGCGCGGACCTCGAGATTGAGACCGACGCGCTTGAGCGCGGAGCGCAGATACTCGGCGACGTTGCGCTGCTGCTCGTCGGCGCCGGGAATGTAGTCGATCGTCAGCGTGACGCGCATGCCGTCGGCGCCGGGCTTCAGCCCGGCTTCGTCGAGCAGCTTCCTGGCCTTCTCCAGGTCGAACTTGTACTGCTCGACATTGGCCTCGTCGAGCGGCGAGCCCGGCGCGATCGGGCCGGTCGCGGGCTTCGCCTTGCCCCCCATCAGCTTCTTGACGATGAAATCGCGGTTGGCGGCATAGGCGATCGCCTGGCGCACCCGAACGTCGTCGAGCGGCTTCTTCCTGGTGTTGAAGGCGAGCCAGTTCAGCGCGCCGATTCCTGTGAAGCCCTTGTCGGTGACCACGAGGTTCTGCGACTTTTCGAGACGCTCGATGTCACGCACGCCGGCGATAAACGGAGCGGCATGAATCTCGCCGCGCTCGGTCGAGACCAGGAGCGCGTTTGGATCCGAGATCAGTCGCACCACGATCTTGTCGAGCTTCGGCCGGCCCGGGATGAAGAACTTGTCGAATTTTTCGAGCGTATAATAGTCGCCCTGCTTGTATTCGGTGAACTTGTAGGGGCCCGAACCGATCGGCTTGAGGTTGGCCGGATGGGTCTTGATGTCCTGTCCATCGCCATAGATGTGCTTGGGCAGAATCGGCATCAAGGCCGGCGACATCGCGAGCAGCAGCGCCGGATGCGGATGCGCGAGCTTGATCACCGCGATCTTCGGATCCGGCGTTTCGACCTTGTCGACCGCGGCCAGCATGGTCTTGAACGGGTGGTTCTCCTTGATCGCCATCACGGAGAACGCGACGTCGTCGGACGTCACCGGCTTGCCGTCATGGAACACGGCGTCGTCGACCAGCTTGAGCGTGACCGACAACCCGTCCGCGGCGATCTCCCAGGATTTCGCCAGATAAGGCTGAGGATTCCAGCTCTCGTCGAAGCGCAGCGGCGACGCGAAGATCTGCGAGCTCGGCAGCGCGGTGGCGATGCCGGACTGCACTGCGCCGTTGAAGTGACGCGGCACCTGGCTGCTACCGATCACGAGCGTGCCACCGCCGCTGCCTGCGGACTGAGCCCACGTCTCGGACGGCAGTCCGGCCAGTGCCATTCCGCCGAGAGCTCCGGTGAGGAAGGATCGCTTCGACAACATCATGGGATCAAGACTCCGCTGAGGGTTGAGCATGAGAGAACGGGCCCATCGACGAGCGCGCGGTCGAGGATGGCGTCGAGCAGCGCCGCAGGCGGCAGGTCGGCGGTGCCGATGCCGACCAGCACGATGTCGGCGGCGCGATCGACGTCTTCGGCCGCGCCTGACGATATCGACCAGTCCCGCTCGACCATCTGGAAGACGGCGCTGCCGCCCTCTCCGTCGAGCCGGCACGATCCCTTGAGGCGCAAAAGCTGCGGCGGCAGGTCCGCAAGTGCGGCAGCGAGCACGTCGCGATCGAACGCGCCGTTGCGGCGGTAGCACCAGCTCGCGAACTGCGCCCCGTGATCGCTCCCGTCCGGCAATTGCGTGTCGACGTGGAACGCGCTCGCCACCGGCCCCGCTTCGAGCTGCGCGAGCGTCGGCATCGCGCCGCGCGCGGTCTCGACAATGCGCAGGCCCGGCCGCAGGCGAAGCAGCGCCGCCCGCGCCACGGCGAGCGCTTCCGGGTCGACCAGATCGCTCTTGCTCAACAACACGACGTTGCAGCGGTCGAACTGGCCGCGCACGGTGCTGCCGACGCGGACATCGCCGACGAGCTGAGCGATCCGGCTGGCATCCGCGAGCACGATCACCCGGTCGAGCCGCAGCGTCGGCTCGACCAGCGCGATCTCGGCGATCTTCCAGGGATCGCCGACCCCGCTCGCCTCGATGACGATCCGCTCATAAGGCAGCGGCGCGTCGAGCACCCGGCACATCGTATCGATGAAGCTGGTGCCGATGCTGCAGCAGATGCAGCCATTGGTCAGCGTCATCGTGTCCCCGTCATGGCTTGCGATCAGCGACACATCGACATTGATCTCGCCGAAGTCGTTGACCAGAACCGCGGTGCGCGAGCTGTCCGTCGCCAGCAGATGGTTGACGAACGTGGTCTTGCCTGCGCCGAGGAAGCCGCCGATCACCGTGACAGGAGTGGTCGCGGACGAACGCTTCATGCGCGCGGCGCTTTCCTGGCGAGGCCACCGAGCACCGTGCCCCAGATGGCGATATCTTTCAGCCGCTGCGGATCGATCGCGAGCGGGTCGTCTTCCAGCACGACGAAATCGGCATATTTTCCGGTTTCGATGCTGCCCACGAGGTGATCGAGCTTCAACGTATAGGCTGCGCCGATCGTGACCGCGGCGAGCGCCTGCTCGACGGTCAGTGCCTCGGTTTCGCGGCCGAGCACGCGGCCGGCGGAGGACACCCGGTTCACCGCACACCAGGCGGTGAACAGCGGCGCCAACGGAGTCACCGGCGCGTCCGAGTGGATTGCGAACGGCACACCGATCCGCAGCGCGGTGCCGGCGGCGTCGAGCCGCGCGGCGCGCTCGGGACCCATGGTCAGCGCGTAATGCGAGTCGCCCCAGTAGTAGATATGATTGGAGAACAGGTTGACGCAGACGCCGAGCGTCTTCATCCGCCGGAACAGTGCCGCGTCGGCCATCTGGCAGTGCTGCAGCGTGTGGCGGTGATCCGGCCGTGGCATCGCCGTCTGTGCCGCCTCGACCGCATCAAGGGCAAGCTCGGTAGCCTCGTCGCCATTGGTGTGGATATGAAGCTGGATGCCGGCGCGGTGATAGGCGTCGACCAGCCGCGGCAGTTCCTCGGGTGCGATGTACCAGAGACCGTTGGCGGCACCGTTGTGATAGCCCGGCCAACGCAACCGCGCCGTAAAACCCTGAATCGAACCGTCCACCACCAGCTTGACGATGCCGTAGTGGAGCTTGTCGTTGCAGTGCTCGCGCAGCATCTCGAGCTTGGCGATCGCCTGCTCGGGCGCGTGCGACGCCGATGCCAGCGCCGGAACCAGGCGCACACCGAAGTCGGGCGCGCGCGTTGCGCCGCGGTACACCTCAACAGTCTGGTCGGTCAGGTCGTTGTGCAGGTCGGTGATCGTGGTGACGCCCTGCACGCAGGCGGACGCCACATAGCGCTTGACGTCGGCTTCGGTGATGCTGCCGGCCTGCGGATTGTTTCCGAGCGCGCGGAAGAGCCGCATCCGCGCCGGGATGCCCTGCAGCTCGCCGCTGGCTAATCCGTCGGAGCCGGCTACGACGCCGGAGATGCTGGTGGCTCGCAGCAGTTCGGCGCGCTCGAGCGTATGTGTATTGACGTTGTTGATGTGGAACGAGGCGTGCACCACGATGACCGACCGCTTCGTCGAGACCCGGTCGAGGTCGTGGCGGCTCAGCATCTTGCCGCCGATATGCAGCGGATCGAATCCCCAGGCGTATAGCGGTGTGCGATCGTCCTGCAGCTCCGCCTCGACCTCCTTGAGCCGCGCGACGATGGAGTCGATATCACCGACTCCCGGGACCAATCGACCTTCCGGCGAGCGGCGATCGAAGGCGCCGACATAAGGCATCAGCCACATCAGGCCTTCCATGATGTGGCTGTGGCCCTCGACGAACCCGGGCATCAGCACCTTGTCAGCGAAGCTGGTGTCGAGCTGCACCTCGCCGACGCACAACTCCTCTGCCGTGCCGGTGGCAACGATACGACCGTCCCGCACTGCAACGTGCGTCGCGAACGGCCGCGACGGGTTCATCGTTATGATCTTGCGGGCGGCGAAGACGACGGTGCCGGTGGTCACGATGCTCAAGTCTCCAAACCTTTGGCGAAGTTTGCGACTGCTAACGTGAAGCGGCCGGCCAGGGCGCACTAGCGCCAGATGGCCCGCTCGAATGGAGCCAGCACCATCTGGCCAGCGCGGAGCTCGGTGGCAGAGTTCTTGCTTATCAGCTGTAAACCCGACATGTTCAGATTCCGGCGCCCATCAGGGGTCCCTTCGGTTGTAGGTCGATATTCTTGGGAAAACTGCTGCAGCTCGATTCTTACGGCGATTCCCCGCACGCAAACGCGGCAAATGGCGCCAGAACTGCCTCCCCATTGGGCAGCGACGAGTTGTTCTGGGGCGCCCTGTTCCGCGGGATGGATCGCGGCGGCGCGTTCCTCCAATTGCAGATCCGACAGATCATCGTCGCCGCGATCGAGGACGGCCGGCTGCCACTCGGCATGCGGATGCCGTCGAGCCGCGATCTTGCCGCAGTGCTCAAGGTCGCTCGAAACACGGTCGTGATTGCCTACGAGCAGCTTGTCGACCAAAACTTCCTGGTGTCACGGCAGCGCAGCGGTTATTTCGTCGCGGGCCTGTCCAAGAAGGCCGCCTCCCCCCGACCGAAGCCATCGGAGGCGGTCAGCCGCGACGACCAGAACTGGTCGGCACGCTACGCAGTGCGACCGTCGATGCACCGCAACATCAGCAAGCCGGCCGACTGGCAGGCGCAACCCTATCCCTTCATCTTCGGCCAGTTCGATCCGAGCCTTTTTCCGACCAACGACTGGCGCGAAAGCGCGCGCGCGGCACTGAGCGTGCCCGAGATCAACAACTGGGCACGCGACCTGATCGACGGCGATGATCCCGCATTGATCGAGCAATTGCAGCTTCAGGTCCTGCCACGGCGCGGCATCCATGCCCGCTCGGACGAGATCATGATGACGATCGGCGCGCAGCATGCGCTCTATCTGATTGCGACGCTGTTCATCAACGGGCAGACGAGAGTCGGCATCGAGGAGCCTGGCTATCCGGACGCTCGCAACATTTTCCGCATGCTGACTTCGGACGTGGCTCCCCTCCGCTCCGACGTCCACGGTCTGCTGCCGGACGAGAACTTCACGAGCTGTGCACTGGCCTATGTGACCGCCAGCCATCAGTGCCCGACCGCTTCCGTCATGTCCCTGCAGCGACGGCTGGAGCTGCTGCAGGCCGCGAAAGCCGGCGACGTCGTGCTGGTCGAGGACGATTATGAGGGCGAGCTGATGCCGGAATCGGCGACGCTGCCGCCATTGAAGAGCCTCGACCGCGACGACAACGTGCTATACGTCGGCAGCCTGTCGAAGACGCTGGCGCCGGGCCTTCGGCTCGGTTACGTCGTCGCACCGGCCCCCGTAATCCGCGAATTGCGCGCACTGCGGCGGCTGATGCTGCGTCACCCGCCGCTGAACAATCAACGCGTCGCGGCGCTGTTCATCGGCCTCGGTCATTATCGCTCGCACCTCACGCAAGTCGGCCGGGTGCTGCTGGAACGCGCCAAGATCCTGGATCGTTTGCTGCCGATCCACCTGCCTGACTCCACATTCTCGCGCGGACCCGGCTCGACCAACTACTGGGTCGTCTGCCCTGAGGGCACCGACACCACTCCGCTGGCGCAAGCCGCGCTCGCCGAGGGCGTGGTGATCGAGCCCGGCGCAGTCTTCTCCATGGACGAGAATGTCAGCCGGCATTGTTTCCGGCTGGGCTTCTCCTCGATCCGCACCGATCGCATCGAGGCCGGAATCGAGAAACTTGGCAGCGTAGTCGCGAAATATCTCGACCGTCAGCCCTGATCGACTCTCGCGGGTCTCACATCAGTTCAGCAAAGCCCTTCAGCGCGCTGAGCAGCGCGACACCGCCGAGGCTCGCGATGGAGACTCGGCGATGCAGCCTTCCGCTGCTGCGGCGAAATCCGAACTCGCCGATCCAGGTGCCGAACAACATTACGGGCAGCGCCAGGAGCGACAGCCAAACCACGTTTGCCGTCGCAAGCCCGACCATCACGATACTGGTGAAGGCGGCGATCGAGGTGACGAGGAAGAAGATCAGAAGCGAAGCCCGCGCCGCCGCCGCGCGGAATGGCCCGGACATGTAATACACCACGGCCGGTGGGCCTGGCATCGCCGCAAGGCCGTTGAAGACGCCGGCGACGGCGCCGACGCCCGTCGTGACCAGCCGCGACGGCACAGCGTCGAGCGTGAAGCCGCGGCCGAGCACATAGACCGCAACCGCGGTGATCAGCGCGATGACGATACGCGCCACCGGCGCCGGCGCAACGCTCAGAGCCATCGCACCGAACGGCGAGCCGACCACCGCGCCGACGATCAGCCAGCGCAGCGACCACCAATGGCAATCCCGATGGTTTCGCCGGAGATCATTGAGGCCGCCGAGCAGCTGAAGCAACACCGCGATCGGCACCGCCTTGGCGGGCGTCGAGAACAGCCCCATCAGCGGCACCGCGGCCAAGGCGAAACCGAAGCCGGTGAAGCCGCGCAGCAGCGCCGCGATCATCACTGCAGTCAACGTGGCGACGATGGTGGTGGCCGGCGGCAGGCTGACGGACAAGCTCGCCTGCGCCGCGGCGATCAGCGCGTTCATGGCCGTGGTCACCTCATGTCGATGACGACGGTCTTCTTCCTGGTGAAATGCTCAAGCATGGCTTCGAGGGAGGCTTCCTTGCCGACACCGGACTTCTTGAAGCCGCCATAGCTGAGATTGGGCTGGATCGTCAGATTTTGGTTGACCTGGACATAGCCGGCGTCGATCCGCCGCACGGCGCGCAAGGCCGCGCGCAGATCGTGCGTCCACACTGTCGCTGCGAGACCAAAATCGCTGTCATTGGCCCGGGCGATGACGTCGTCCTCGTCGTCCCACGGCTGCACGCAGACGACGGGCCCAAAAATCTCCTCGCGCATCAGCGGGCTGTCCTCACCAAGGCCGGTGACGATGGTCGGCTGCAGAAAAAGCCCGTCCGCGAGGTAACCAGGGCGCGGCAGCTCGCCGCAACGCATCACTTTGGCGCCGGCCGTTCGCTCGCCGAGCGCGAGATAGGATTCGATCTTGGCCTTCTGCCGCTGCGAGATCACCGTGCCGATGTCGGTCGCCTCGTCGAGCGGATCGCCGATCACGAGCTTCGCCACGGCCTCCCGCAGCGCCGCGACGAACGGATCGAACAACGCGCGGTGCACGTAGATCCGGCTCGCCGCCGTACAGCTCTGGCCCTGTCGCGTAAAGCGCATGCCGGCGATCGCGCCGGCGACAACCCGCGACAGATCTGCATCGCCATAGACGATCATGGGGCTCTTGCCACCGAGTTCGAGGCTGACCGGAATGATCTTGCGCGCTGCAGTCTGCGCGATCAGCTCGCCGACCGCCTGGGAGCCGGTAAAGGTCACCTTGGCGACGGCAGGATGCTCGACCAGTGCCGCGCCGCAATCGCGCCCGGTGCCGCAGATGACGTTGAGCACGCCGGGGGGCAGCAGCGCGGCCATCCATCGCGCCATCTCGATCGTGGCGTAAGGCGCCTCTTCCGACGCCTTCACCACGACCGTATTACCCGCGACCAGCGCCGGCGCGATCTTCAGCATCATCAGCACCAGTGGCACGTTCCACGGCAGGATCGCAGCGACCACGCCGAGCGGCTCGCGGCTCGTGTAGGTCAAGAGCTGCGGATCGAACGGCAGCGTCTCTCCCTTCAGCTCTGTGGCCAACCCCGCGTACATGGTGACGATGTCGATCGCTGTGGCGACCTCACCGCGGCATTCGGTGCGGATCGCCTTGCCGGTCTCCAGCGCCAGCACGGTCGCAATGATCTCAGCGCGCTCGGCCAATCGGCGGGCGGCTTCCGCGATCAGCTTGCCGCGCTGGCGCGCCGGCGTCGCCGCCCAGCCCGGAAACGCCGCCGCCGCCGCGTCGACCGCGCGCGCGACATCGGCCGCTTGAGCCGCGGGGGCGATGCCGATGATCTGCCCCGTGGCCGGCTCCATCACTTCGAGCGTGGCGCCGGCAATCGCCGGAACAAGCGCGTTGGCGATCAAATGGCAATTCTGGAGCTGCGAGATCGTTTCCGAAATGGCGGGCGCGATGGCGGGACTGATGCGTGTGGCTATGTCGATCATCGCGCCACCTTGGGCATTCCGAGGGAATCGCGAAGGTCCAGCCCGAGAGCAGCGATTGGGCCAGTTCCTCAAAAGCAGCGGTTTCTGGTCCGCCGATCGCATGTCATCTGGTTCTAAGGGGGTGGTCGCTCCGCGTGACAGGCTGGCTGCGAAACTGCGGGCGGATCCGCCGCGCAGATCAAAGCAAGCTGGATTTGACATGCCCGACCTCGACCACGACCGCCTGAAGACACTGGAACGTGCGTTCGACGCCTTCAATCACCACGACGGCGCCGGCGTGATGGAGACGATGACCGAAGACATCGTGTTCGATGCCGCGGCCGGACCCGAGATCTGCGGCCGACGGATCAAAGGCGCCGCCGAGGTTCGCGCTGCGTTCGAAACCACCTTCGCGATGTTCCCGGACGTGAGCTGGGAGTGCACGCGTCATGCCGTATTCGGCGATCGCGGCCTCTCCGAATGGATCTTTCGCGCGACGACGAAGGATGGCAGCCGGATCGAGGCCGAGGGCTGTGACCTGTTCTGCTTCCGCGGTGACAAGATCTGCAGCAAGAGCGCGTTCCGCAAGGACCGGCCGCAGCAGCCTGCGAAGGCGATCGGAGCGGCCGCGTCATGAACAAGCCGTTCAAGACGCCGCTCGCCGCCTACGATCCACACTACGATCCGCTCGTAAGCGACGGCCCCGGCCGCAACCGCGACTACGCCCCAACCTACTGGTCGGCGACGGCCGGCGCGCCGCCGGAGGACGACGGCGCAATCACGCGTGATATCGATACCGAGGTCGCGATCGTGGGTTCCGGCTTTACCGGGCTCGCCTGCGCGGCCTTCCTGGCCCGCGAGCACGGCATCAAGCCGCTGGTGCTCGAAGCCAATCGCGTCGCCTGGGGATGCAGTACACGTAACGGCGGCCAGGGTCAGAATGCCTCCGGCCGCCTGACCCGGTCGCAATGGATCGAGCGCTGGGGCCTCGACGTCGCGAAACGGCTGCACGCCGAAATCCGCGATGGCTTTGAGACATTCGAAGACATGATCCGGCAAAGCCCGATCGATTGCGAGCCGCAGCGCGGCGGTCACCTCTACATCGCGCACCGCAAGCGCAACCTTGACAAGATCGCCGCCGAAGCGAAAGTCTTGACTGATGTGTTCGGCGAACCGACGCGCGTGATCGGCGTTGATGAGCTCCGCCGCGACTATCTAGACGAAGCCGAAGCGGTCGGCGCGGTCCTGGAGCCGCTCGGCACCGGCGTGCATCCCGCCAAGCTCGCCTTCGGCTATCAGCAGATGGCGCGCGCGGCCGGCGCCAAAATTCACCCGGGCAGCCCGGTGATCGAGATCACGAACCAGCGCGGCGCATTTCACCTGCGCACGCCGGGCGGAACTGTGAAGGCGCGCGCGGTCGGCATCGCCACCGGCGCCTACACCGCGCCGGGCATGACGCGACTGTTGCGCGGCCGGTGCATGCCGATCCTGTCAAACTCGATCGTGACGCGGCCGCTGACGGCAGCCGAGCTCGAGGCCACGGGCTTCAAGACCAGGCTGGTGCTGACCGACACCCGGGTCCTGCGATTCTACTATCGGCTGCTGCCCGATAACCGCGTGCAGATCGGCAGCC
>NZ_AJQE01000328.1 GCF_000261685.1 Bradyrhizobium genomosp. I (2014)
GGCGGACGCCGACCATCCAAAGCATCTTCAGCTCCTGATCGACGGGCTGCACCGCAAGTTTCCGGCGCTGCAGGGCATCGAGGTCGACTACTCCTGGTGGGGCTGGGTCGATGTCAGCCATGATATGATGCCGCGGATTTTCAGGCCCGAACCTGGCAGCCGACTGGTCTACGCGCTCGGCTATGGTGGCAACGGCGTATCGTACTCGGCACAGGCGGGGCGCCGTATGGCACAGATGATCGCGGGCCAGGACTTTCAGGGACAGGACCTGCCGATCTTCACTTCGCCTCTACCGACACACACGTTCTCATCGTTCCGCAGGATCGGCCAGCGCATGTTGTATCGATGGTACCACCTGCGTGACGAAGCCGCCTAAGCCAGGAGGTCTGAAGACCCCGACACGAAACCGTTCAGATTGCGCTGGTGCGATCGGGCGAACGCATCGGCGGAGTCGTCCAGCGCAACATCAGGGACGGCGGCGGTTGTCAGGTCGGCATGCAGGCGATCGACCTCATGACCAGCCGCGAAATTTCGATCCGCCAGCCGCTCGGCTCAGGCGCGATGGCTTGCAAACTGGACGCCGCGGGACTGGCCGAAGCGGCAGTTGCCGTCACCCGCGCGATCGCGGCGAACGTCGATCTCGTCGTGATCAACAAGTTCTCCAAGCAGGAGGCGGCCGGCGAAGGCCTGCGCGACGAGCGCAGACTTGCGGAATCGAGACGCTCCCAAATTCAGCCTAAGGTGCTTAGGGATAAATGCCGACATCGGCGGCAACATGCGTCCCCGAACTGGAGACAGTCGATGATCTCTCGGCTCACGCATCTGGCGAAATATCTTTCGGCCGGAGACGTCTCTCAGGGCACCACCAGTTTCTTGCGGATGGCGTAACGGACCAGTTCAGCGGTCGAGGACATTCCCAGCTTGCGCATCGCGGAAGCGCGATGGGTCTCGACGGTCTTCACGCTCAACTGCAAAATGGAGCTTATGGACCTGTTGGTATGTCCTTCCGCTATCAGTTGGACTACGCTCTGCTCGCGCGAGGTGAGCAGCATATCCGACTTGTTTAGCTTGTTGAGCTGGTAGTCGTGGAGTAATTTCTCCAGCAACACGCTCGTGAAATAGGGCCTGCGATCCAGCAGCGCTTCGACGGCGGACAGCAGGTGTTTCCTCGCATCCGATTTGAACAAGAAGCCACGAACACCAGCCAGAACAGCTTCGGTCAGCAGCTCTTCGTTTTCATGCATCGTTAGAATCAGAACTTCGCTGCGTAAGCGAAGTGACTTCAGCCCATGAGCGAGACCGATCTAGAACGGAACGGGAGCACGGAGCCTCCCCCGCCTCAATTCAGGATGGCCATGCTTCAATGAGACCTCGACGCAATCGGCCTTTTCTTCGACGAGCACGATCTCGTCGCCGAAATGGTCTCAATGCGCCCGTTGATCACTCATACAGCAGACGCGAGAGGTGACTGCGCTGCAGGGTGACGTATCGCCCGCTGGTCAATTCGGCGAAGACGCCGGTCCCGAAGCCGGTCAGTCGATGGCCGGCCTGGTCTACGATTCTCAATTCTTGCAATTGGTAGCCGTCGCGACTGATCTCCGAGAGCAATCCCATCTGCTCGGCAATGGTGTAGCCACAATCCCCAGAAGTCGATGACATACCCCCCGCTACCGAGAGTGGGGGCCCGCTCGACGAGGTCGGCTCGAATCCCGCTGCCCTCAGCCAATCGGCAAGCGTGGGCCCGGCAATTCCAGCGCCGGAGATGAGAACCCGCCTTATGTGCTCTCCTCCACATCTTATCAGCGGTCTACCGCGTCGCCGAGTCCTTCTTGTGCTCTGACACTGCCCGGACTTGGGGCGCCACATTTTACGTCGATCGCCAGAACAAGTGAGGGAGCGACGGAGTAATATGATCGAACGTTGCGACGTACGGACCCGTTGCCGATCCAACTCGGCCGCGGCGACGGTTTTCCTGAACGTTCGGACTAGCCGCATGCGCACCAACGAAGAGGCCGTTTTTGGGTCAAGACCATCACGATGAAGGAGAGCAATTGGAAGGCAAATTGACAATTCATGTTCGACATATGGAGCGCACCCTCCGGGTAAGTGCGATCGGTCTCTTTCTCGCCGCGTCAGTCTGGTTGCTTCGCGACATTTTGTTACTCACGTTCAGCGCCGTGGTCATTGCGTGCGTTTTGCGCGGCGCAAGCAATGCGATACAGCGCGTATTGCGCTCAGGTCCTTACACCTCGTTGGTTTGCGTCATCGGCCTGACCTGCCTCGTGCTCGGTGCGCTGCTATGGTGGCGCGGTAGCGCTATCTTCAATCAAGCCGATGAAATCAGTCAGCAACTGAGAACCCAGCTGCAAAGAATTTGGAGCGAATTGGCAGATAGCTCGTGGGGCTCGGTCTTCGCTCAACAGCTGCAGATCGCCGGAACGTCTCTGCGCGCCGGCCTGACGGGCTACGTCCCAGGGGTCATTGGCTCGGTTCTCGGTATCGGTGGCACTCTCGTCGTCGTGGGAGCGACAGCAATATTCCTGGCTGCATCACCGCAACTGTATCTGGAAGGCGCGCTGCGTCTACTTCCAACGACCTGGCGACCTCGCGGCCGGGAAGTTGCCGGGGAGCTTGGTTCTACGCTCAGGCTCTGGTTTCTCGGACAGTTCATCGACATGGTGATCGTGGGGCTTCTCCTCGGCCTTGGGCTTTTTCTTATCGGCTCGCCTTTGGCACTTTCACTGGCCCTGCTGGCTGGCCTGCTGAACTTCGTGCCTTACATCGGGGCGCTCGCGGGCGCCGTCCCAGCCATCCTCGTGGCCCTGGCTCAGTCTCCCGCCCTTGCGGCCTGGGTCGCACTTTTGTTTTTGTCGATCCAGCTGTTGGAAGGAAACGTCATCGCACCATGGATACAGAAGAGGACGATCTCCTTGCCGCCCGCGCTCACGATACTTTCGCAAACGGTTCTGGGGACCCTGTTTGGGTTGATCGGGCTGATCGTCGCCACTCCTTTGATTGCTGTTCTGCTCGTCGCTGTCCGGATGATCTATGTCGAGGGTCTCTTGGAGCGCGAGCGTAAGCAGGCCGCCTAGTTGAACAAACCTCCAAACCGGGCGGAGAGCAACGTAGTCGGTACGGTCTCGTACATTCGCAAATCCGGCGCAGGTGCTCGGCGCGACATAGTGTCCCGAGTTCGCGACCCCAGAAACCAACATTGAGGGCTGAGGTTGAGACCGCATTCCAAGATCACGGGAGCCACAGATGCGGAGACTCACACTTGCCCTTTCTCTCACCGGACTGATCGCGATCTCTCCAGTAAGCAATATTCAGGCTGCGCCTTTGACAGCGCTCTCGGCTGCAGCGGGCTCGGCGGAGCGTACGTCGGCGGTGCAGGACAATCTCACGCAGGTTCGCTGGCGTGGCGGTTGGGGAATCGGTGCCGGACTGCTTGCAGGAGCGCTGATCGGCTCCGCCATTGCCGGCCCCTACTATTATGAGCCGCCATACTACGGCTACCGTAACGCGTACAGGTACCCATACGGTTATGGTGGATATTATCCAGCCTATACCTATACGCCTTACTGGGGCGGTTATGGCTGGGGACCGCGACCCTACGCCTGGGGACCCCGCCCCTGGCGCTACAGTTACGGCTGGTCAGAGCCGAGGCCATGGGGATATGCGGTCCGGCACGCACATCCCTGGCGTCATAGCTACGGCTGGGCACCAAGGCACCACCGACATCATCATCACGGTGTAATCCGCGCGCACCATCGGTGGTGACACTCAGAGCATGCGGCAGGTTGCCCGGCGCCATGGCGCGCCGGGCAACGTAGGGTCTCTGCCGAAGAAGCGAATACACGTCTGATGCGTCCCCAAGGTGGGCGCGATCATCCACAGCTCAGCAGTCGCTGCGATCTTGTATCTGGTGCTTGTTTTTGTGATCCGCACCTTTGGTCAGCGGCTCTCGCCAAGGGCGACATCTTCGGGCTCGTCGTAACATTGCGCTCGGCCTCCGCGATGGCTGCCGGCATTTTCCCGGCGCTCACCAAGACTTACATTCGCTCTTTGACGCCAGCTTTAATCAGCCACCAATTGACGGGATAGCTGGTGAAAAATCCCGCGATCATCGCGATCTGCATCATGAACCAGAACTCGGGCATTGACGGCTCAAGCCTCACGCCGAAGGCATTCCTGAAGATTGCGAACTGCGCAATCGCCATGAAACCGTACATGCCGACTTGCCACGCGGTCAGGGACAACGTGTCGGCCTTCACGGCTTGAACGATCCCTTCAGCTGGCGACAACTCGCGCATCGGCTTAATCGTAAAATATTGAAAGGCGACGCCGAGCACGAAGGCAAACAGATAATCTATCACCCAGATCGCAAACATCTTCTCGGAGAACAGCGTTTTCCACCCAGCCCAGAACGCAATCACTGGAAATGCAAGCGCAAGACCTTCAGCAACAATGTCCCCCAGCGTGCATCCGGCACCGCAGTGCATGGCACCTTTGGCGACCATGACGGGAAACGGGGTTTTCTCTTTAGTGTTGGACCGCTTGCTGCGGTCAGCCGCGAGGCGGCCGAACCGGTAATACAGCCACAAGGTCAGTACGGAACCGAACAAGCCATTGACGGGCCAGACGATGTTCATGATCCACATGCGCTGTGGATGGCGGACCAAGTCGACTGCAATGACGATTGCGCAGGCAATTCCGACAGCCAGGCAAGCCAGCGCCAGGTCGTGAACCCAGATTGGGGGCATGACAATTCTCCCTTTCCGGGAGAACAACGCCGCCAAGACCGCCTTCGTTCAAATCCCGCGAATTGCGGCACCCTTGCTCCTCGCGATGAGAGTGGAGCCTGCAAGGCAGGTCTAAAAACAACGACCGATCTGCCGATCGTACTCGCGCTGTATCAATCCAGAGCACGAGCACGCCAGATGCTCCAACTGAGCCCGGTCGTCCAGAGTTATCGCGGCCCGCGTGTTGCGGATGATACCGGTCCGTTCAAATATCTCGAGGCACTCGCTGACACTCGCACGTCGAATCCCGAGCAACTGAGCCAAAACTGCATGCGTGATCGGAAGCTCGCTCGAGTCCATTGCGTTTGCCGCGACAAGAAGCCAGCGGCCAAGTCGCTGCTTGACGGAATGCAGCGAGTTGCAAGCCCCAACCTGGGAAGTCTGAAACAGGACAAGATTGATATAACGAAGAACCACGCCGCGAAGGCGCGGGAGTTCGTCGAGTGCCGCGACGAAGGCCCGCGTCGGAATTTGCAGCGCAGTTCCGCCCACCTGAACGACCCGACGATGCGGGGGCATCGGGTCGTCCGGCGCCAATATGCACGGGGCGCCGATCATTCCCTCGGAGCCGACCAGCCAAGCCTCGACGAAGCGGCTCGTCTCGACCTTCGCCGAGACGGATATCAGCCCATCGTTGAGAAAGTAGACGTAGTCCATCGGCAAACGCCAATGATGCAGCACTTGACGGGGCTTGATTTCAACCTCCATGCCGATCGATTGAAGTACCGCCAATTCCGTCTCTGGGATGCAGCGTAGCAGCTTGTTTCGTACAGCCAGCGCCTGAGCGTTGTCGTCGGGCTCAATTGACCATGGAGCCAGGCCTACTGTTTGACCGTCCTGCATTGTCACTCTCTCCACGTCCCGCAGCCGGATTTGGAACCTTTTGCGGGTGCTAACAGAGTACGCAATCAGGGGGCCAGAGTTCCTTTTTTGGCATACGACTATTTTCCGTGGTCGTCGCCTCGGTTGGAGGCCCTGTTTTCGAACCGAAGAGCGGCGCGAACCAATGCCAAATGGCTCAATCCCTGAGGAAAATTGCCGGCAAGGCGGCCATCCTGAACGCTGAACTCCTCAGCGAGGAGCCCCAGATCATTTCGCGCGCGCAAGAGATGCTCGAAGCTTTCCTCGGCTTCAGCCCGCCTCCCCTGCATCAGTTGGCATTCCGCAAGCCATCCGCTGCAGGCAAGAAATGCTCCTTGTCGTATTTTGCCTGACATTTTGCGATGGACGTATCCCTTGCGCACGAGCTCGCGCTCGATCGCCGCAATGGTTCTTTCGATGCGCCGGTCGGTAATTGGCAGGAAGCCCATGAGCTATGCGGGAAACTGGGTGATGAC
>NZ_AJQE01000329.1 GCF_000261685.1 Bradyrhizobium genomosp. I (2014)
AGGGCTCCTCGCAATGACGGTGGAGAGGCCGGTGCGCTAAACGATCAATCCACCGCCTTCACCACATCCGGCGGCTGAGAAGCATAGTACGCCGCGGCCTGCTCGATCTCCTGCGGCGTCATCGCGCGCGCGACGTTGCGCATTTGCTGGCTGATGTCGTTGCGCCGTTCGCCGGAGGCGAAAGCCTGGAGCTGCGCTTTCATGTAGGCCTCGGACTGGCCCTCCAGCCATGGGCTGCCGGTCTTGTTGTCGAGGCT
>NZ_AJQE01000330.1 GCF_000261685.1 Bradyrhizobium genomosp. I (2014)
GATCCCGCGCATCGGCGCGCCGTAGATGACGATGTTGGGTTTCGGGAGCTGCGGCGTCGGGTGATAGGCCGGAAGCCGCGGCAGATAGGCGTAGTACATCGAGAGATCGGCGATCTCCTGGTCGGTCAAGTTGATCGCGAACGGCGACATCACGGCATTGGTGCGCGCGCCTGAGCGGAAATCGTGCAGCTCCTTGTAGATCACGGCCGCATATTGACCGGCGAGATTGGGCGAGTCCGCGCGGCTGATGCCTGTGGGGCCGTGGCAGATCGCGCAGCGCTGCGCCAGCGTGGCGCCGCGGCCGATCGCCTCCTGGTTCGATCGTGACAAGGTGCTCGAGGTGAGCACGACCTCGGACAGGCGCACGGTCTCCTCCGGCGCCGCCACGGTCGGGGCGCGCTGCGGCACGCCGGCGGCGCTGCAGATCGCGTCCCAGACATTGGCGAATTGCACCCAGGGCTGCGCGAAGGGCAGCACGATGAACCCGGCAATGGCGGTCACGATCAGGATCGCCGCGGTGATGCCGACGCCGATCCTGAAATGCCTGTTACGGAAGCTAAAGAGGTCGCGGGCGCTCATCACTGCGCTCCCACATAGACGGCCGGCACCGAGGTGCCTTCGGTCAGCGCCAGCGTCAGGATCGGGTAACCGTAATTGGTGATGGTGAGGCCGATCATCAGCGCCACCCACAGCGCATGGGTGTTGAGCGCGACAGGCACGGTCGCGGGCTGGTGCACGGCCAGCGCAAAGCGATAGGGGCCGGCCGCAGCCTCGGGTGCGCGCATGCCGCGCGCGAGAATGACCAGGAAGAGGATGCCCGAGGCCAGCACGATGAAGCCGCCGATCGCGGAGAAGGTGACGGAGAGCGCCTGCGGCGCGATCGCGGGATCGCTGAAGTCGAAATAGGCCATGCGGCGCGGCATGCCCAAAATGCCGACCCAGTGCCACGGGAAGGTGGTGACGATCATGCCGATGAACCACAGCCAGAGCTGGGTGCGGATCAGGCGCAGCTCGATCAGTTCGCGCCCGGTCAGATGCGGCCACAGATCATAGGCGATCGCAAAATACATGATCACGATGGCGCCGCCGAAGATCAGGTGGAAATGGCCGGTGATCCACTGCGTGTTATGGATTGAGGCATCGAGCTGGTAGCTCATGTTGATGAGGCCGCCGGCGCCGCCGAAGCCGAGCATGACGAACGAAAACGCGAGCGCCAGCATCATCGGATTGTCCCAGGGCAGGGCTCTGATCCAGCCGAACATGCCGCGCCCGCCGCGCAGGCGTGCGGCGATCTCGACGGAGGCGCAGATCGTGAACACGGTCAGCAGCGTCGGCAATGCCACCAGCGCTGTGAAAGCCGAATGGATGAACTTGAAGCCGGCGCCGACCTGCGGATCGGCAAAGGTGTGATGCATGCCGATCGGCATCGCCACCACCAGGAACAGGATGAAGGAGATCCGCGCCATGCTGTCGGAGTAGACCCGGCCCCCGATCGCGCGCGGCACGATGGTGTAATAGGCGATGTAAGTCGGCATCAGCCAGAAATAGACGATGGCGTGCAGCGTCCAGGAGAAGAACACCCGCGCCAGGCCGGCGTCGATGGTGGCCTTCAGTCCCGCCGCAACAGGAATGATCTGGAGCAACAGCTCGAGAGCCGCGCCGACCGCAGTCCATGCCCACAGATACGAGCCCGCGACATTGGCGAACATGGCGAGCGGCACCGGCGCGCCGGGATGGGCCTTGCGCCAGACGCGCAGATTGATCGACATCAGCGCGACCCAGATCCAGGAGCCGACCACGACCAGCACCACGCCGAGATAGTAGAACACGTTCCCGATCAGCGGCGGATAGAAGGTGTAGAGCACGGAGGCGCGCCCCATTGCGATCGGGACCACCGCCATGATGCTGCCGATCACGATCAGCCAGAAGCCGGCCCAGGCCCAGCGGACGCCGACCAGGCGCTGCTCCAGCGCGGACTCGCTGATGGCGTAGCCGAATCCCATCGCGACCAGGGTCGGGAACACGTAGCCCATCACCGTGCCGTGCGCGGTCAGCGAGCGGTAATAGAGCTCGGGGTTCGAAAGCCAGGTGCCGATCGGACTGCGGATGAACATCTGCCAGGCGCCGAGCGTGAGCGCGACGCCAAACACCGCGAAGGCCAGCCAGAAATGGGCGAGGATGAGCTTCCTATTGGCCAACACAGCTCAGCCTCCCGCCGCCCTTCGCGCGGCCGGCGAATTCGGTCTTGTCGATCACCTTGACCTTGCCCCACATGCCTTCGTGACCAAAACTGCAAAACTCCTGGCAGGGCATCAGATAGTCGCCGGTCCTGGTAAAGCGCATGAGCTGCTCGGAAATGTAGCCCGGCACCAGCATGGTGTTGACGTTGGTGCCCTGGATCAGGATGCCGTGCACGACATCGGCGCTGGTGGCGCGCAGCGTGATCGGCGTGTCCGCGGGCACCAGGATGCAGGCCGGCGTGAAGGAATATTGCTGCCCGATCGCGCGCACGGTCACATTGCCATTGGCCTCCAGCACGCTGCCGAGATTGCTCTCGACGAATTCGCCGGAGAGATGCAACCGCGATGGATCGGTGGTCTCGACGCGCGGTTGCGGCATGGTTGCACGATGGATGCCGGCGAATGCCGCGAGCAGCGCCATGCCAACGATGATGATCACGGCAATAGTGGCCCAGCGCCGCTCGATGCGGGCCGCGACCTCGGCGCTGTCGGGATGGATTTCCTCTGCGCTCATTGCAGCGGCCCGCGTGGCAGGAAGACGAACAGGTAGAAGGCGAGCCACATCGCGACCACACAGGCGGTGGCGAGGCCGGCGACCACGATCGCACCGGACGGGCCTTGTGCGACGACCTCTTCGACGGCCTGGTCGGCGGCGGCTGGGCTGGTCGGCGGATCGGAATTGATCATGACGGATCTCTGGCGTCTCTCAGTTCAGCGGTGCAGACCGCAGCTCGTTGGCCTCGCGTGCCGAGATCGGCGTGCCGCGATTGCCCCAGGCGGTGCGGATATAGGAGACGACGGCGGCGATCTCGTTGTCGGATAGAAGTCCCGCAAAGGGTGGCATGCCGTAGGGCATCGGATTGCCCTTGGTGCCCGGCGGATAGCCGCCATTGAGCACCATGCGGATCGGATTGACCGCCGACTGCATCTCGATCGACTGATTGTTGGCGAGCGGCGGCCAGTGCGGCGGCTTGCCTTCGCCCTGCGTGCCGTGACAGCTCGCGCAGTGCTTGTCGTAGACGGTCTTGCCGAGGCTGATCAGCAGGCTGCTTTCGGTGGTCGGCAGCCTCGAGCTTGCCGGCGACGGAGGCGAGGGCTCCGCAATGCTCTTGAGGTACACCGCCATCGCCCTGGTGTCCTCATCGTTGAGATATTGCAGGCTGTTGTGCACGACCTCGGCCATCGGGCCGTAGACGACGCCGCGCATGGAGACGCCGGTCTGGAGCAGGTCGGTGATGTCCTTGATGCTCCAGTCGCCGAGCCCAGCCTCGCGATTTGACGTGAGCGAGGGCGCGTACCAGTTCTGCATCGGGATCAGGCCGCCCTTGAAGGCCTCCGATTGCGAGGTGCCGCCGAGCGCGTTGATGGGCGAATGGCACATGCCGCAATGGCCGAGGCCCTCGACGAGGTAGGCGCCGCGATTCCATTCCGCGGATTTGGTCGGGTCAGGCTTGAACTCGCCCTCCGAAAAGTAAAGCGTGCGCCAGCCGAGGATCAACTGCCGGTTCGAATAGGGGAAGCGGAGATCGTGCTCACGATTGCGCTGGCTCACGGCAGGGATTGACTTCAGATAGGCGAAGATCGCCTCAGTATCGGCTCTCGTGACCTTGGTGTACGACGCGAACGGCATTGCCGGATACATCAATCCGCCGTCCGGAAAGCGGCCGTAGTGCATCGCCTTGTAGAAGTCTTCGGCAGTCCATTTGCCGATCCCGGTGTCGCGATCCGGCGTGATGTTGGAGGAATACAAGGTGCCGAAAGGCGTCGGCATGGCGCGTCCGCCGGCGAAGGTGCGCCCCTCGGGCGCCGTGTGGCAGGCGATGCAGTCGCCGGCCCGCGCCAGATATTCACCGCGCGCGACGAGGCTGTGGCCGTCCGGGCCAGGCTTCGGCTGCGCCTCGGCGGACGAACCGGCGAAGAGCAACAGCCACACGGCAAGGATTGGTGAACACGATCGCAATTCCGTCTCCTCAGTCCGGTTCGCTGCCGCAGGCGAACGGCAGCACGTACGTGCCCTTCGGGGCCGGCGCGATGTTCACAGGCGCTGGGCGGCTCGCGAGCCATGCCGCGACCGCCGTCACGTCTTCCTCGGTAAGCCGGGCAGCGACCTGCTGCATGCAGTCCGGCGCTGTCGCCGTGCGCGTGCCATAGCGCCAGGCTCCCAACTGCGCGCTGATGTAGTTCGGGCGCAGTCCGAGCAGACCCGGAATTCCCGGCTCCATTCCGGTCAGGGCCGGGCCATGGCAGCTCCCGCACGCCGGAACCTGGCGCTGCGGATCGCCCCGCGACACCAGTGACTGGCCGTGCTGCAGCACCTCCTTGCTTGCATCGCTTGCTGCCACGGGCGGCAGAGCGGGATGCTGATCCGCAAAGTAGTCGGCCATCTGCTGCAGGTACGGATCGGGGAGGAATTCGAGCAAATAGTTCATCGGCGGGTATTTTCGCCGGCCATTCTTGAAGGCAATAAGCTGGTTGTAGAGATAGCCGGCCGGCTTGCCGGCAAGCCGCGGGAAATAGACGTCATTGGTGCCTTCGCCTTGATTGCCGTGACAGGGCGTGCAGGCCTCGACCCGCGCCGCCATCGTGTCCGGCGGCTGATTGGCCGTCTGTGCGGCCGCACCGCCAGCGGCAGCCAAGGTGACAATCACGGCGGCCGAAGCCACGGCGCGAGCGAGCACTTTCGTCGCCCTCCACAGTACTGGTCCGGTTGATTCCGGATCACATCGTACAGCGGCATTATTGCGCCAATATTCTCTCGCGCAAGTTCGGATGCGTGTGATGACGTTTGGTCGCGCCGTCCGCATTCGCAATTCCGATCGAATTCGACGGGACCTGCGTGCTTTTTTGAAAACCAGGCATAGCGCTGTGGCCTCGCGGCAGTTGCTGCCCGAGCTTTGCGTCGTGTCGCCCCTCTTTTGTCACAAGGGCGCAGGGAAGGCCGGATGCCGGCCGGGCACCCGCGGTCCACTGTGCGAAGGTTGCGCTACAAGAAGCTGCACAGCGGCATACAGGTGAGGCCCAACAACCGGCCTTCCCTGCGCAGTGGTTTGACGGCTTATGCCGAGCTCTCCCCGGGGAGCGATGCACTATTGCCCCCGTCGCCTTGCGGATGACTGATGCGCGCGCCCGGTCGGGCCGCCACATCACCGCAAGACTTGGCGCACAGACCCCGGGCGCTAGGACGACACGGTTTTGCCGTACGCCGACAGCACCGGTCGTATGCGCGCTGGCCATCGCTCACGGTTGCCCGCCCTGCGACGCCTCTCGCGCCGGTGCTGCCTGCGTCCACCGCAGCTCACCCCGCGTGTCGTGACGATCGCGATACGCCCCTCTGACCGGGATGAGGTGGCAGGATAATGCGATAAATCAGAATTTCTGTAAAGGCGAAAATCTTTGCGCGAGGCAATTGACCCGGTGGTTGGGTGTTTTGGCCGACGGGCAGCGCAAGGGCTGGTAGAGGGCGAAGGCGATCGGGCCGAGACCTGGAGCAGCGACGGAACACCGCTTGCCGCGAGCGGTACGCCTTTAAGGGTTGTATTTCATGAGATGTTCAACGAGAATCCGAGTCGGGCGCGGGGCTTTTGGAGCGGGACTGTCTAGATGGCGCGCTGGAAGCAATCGTGGAGCGAGGAAGACCTCGATCGGCTCAGGAAGCTTGCAGGCACCAAGCCGATTGCGACGATCGCGAAAGAGCTCGGACGGACCACGGGGACGGTGCTCGCGAAGGCGATCGAGCAAAAGCTCCCCGTGGTCCATCGGGTCGAGCGCGCGGCGCAATAGCTGGACACGCAGTGAGCCTGGAACTCCAGCCGGTCAATGCCCGGGTTTCACGTCGCCCCATTCATGCTATCCACGCGATCCGGCTGTTGCGATCGGTCGGTGTCCGTCCGGCGCCATGCAGCGATTCGCATCGCGCTTTGAGGGACGGTTCAGCCCCGCGGCGAACGCGGCGGCCTGCGCTTCACCGCGTGCCGGCGCGGCGAGCGAGTCACGCGCGGGCGCAGGCGGCTTGCGGCGGCGGGTCGCGGCTTGGCCGCGACTTGCGGACCGCGGGCTAGCTCCATCAGCATGCGCAGCGCCTCGACCACGGAGCGGGCGCGCACGGCGCTGCGGCCGATCGCGCCAAAACGCTGCTCGCGATGGACGATGCGGCCGTCGCGCGCGGCGGCGGCGAAGTGCACCAGGCCGACCGGCTTGCCGGGCGTGGCGCCGCCGGGACCGGCAATGCCGGTGATGGCGACGGCGAGATCGACATCGGCGCGCTCCAGCGCGCCGATCGCCATCGCGGTTGCGGTCTCCTTGCTGACCGCGCCGAAATTGGCGAGCGTGCTCGCTTCGACCCCGAGCATCGCGCGCTTGGCGTCGTTGGAATAGGTGACGAAGCCGCGGTCGATCACGTCGGAGGAGCCGGGGATATCGGTCAGCGCGCCGGCAACGAGGCCGCCGGTGCAGGACTCCGCGGTCGCGATCGTCAGTTTGCGCATCCGGCACAGATCGAGCAGCGAGCGGGAGAGGGCGCGTGCGTCGCTGCCGCCCATGGCCTAGACGCTCCGGGTCTTTTCGTTGAACGGCAGGCGGATGGTGGCGCTCGCGGTGGCCGCGATGCCTTCCTCGCGGCCGGTGAAGCCGAGCCGCTCGCTGGTGGTCGCCTTGACCGCGACGCGGGAGATGTCGACGCCGGAGATCTCGGCGACGCGCGCACGCATGGCATCGCGCAAGGGGCCGATCTTCGGCCGCTCGCAGATGAGCGTGACCTCGAGGTTGGCGACGCGGCCGCCGCGCTGGGCGACGCGCTCGATGGCGTATTTCAGGAACTGGTCGGAGGAGGCGCCCTTCCACTTCGCGTCGCTCGGCGGAAAGTGCGAGCCGATGTCGCCGTCGGCCAGTGCCCCGAGGATGGCATCCACCAGCGCATGTAGGCCGACATCGCCGTCGGAATGGGCGAGGAAACCTTTGGTGTGCGGCACGCGCACGCCACAGATCATGAGATGGTCGCCTTCACCGAAGGCGTGCACGTCGTAGCCCGTGCCGGTCCTGATGTCGCCGAGCAGGCTCGCCAGGCGCGCTTCCTCGCGCACGAAATCCTCGGGAGTGGTGAGCTTCATGTTGGCAACATCGCCTTCAAAGGTTGCAACCGTCAATCCCGCCCATTCGGCAATGGCGGCATCGTCGGTGAAATCAGAGCGCCCGTCTTTGGCGGCGCGACGATGCGCCTCGAGGATGACGTCGAAACGAAAGGATTGCGGCGTCTGCGCGATTCTGAGGCGCGCCCGATCCGGCGTGTCCTCGACATTGCCGCTGTCACCGGTGACCTTGATGGTGTCGGTGACGGGCACGACCGGGATCGCAGCGCCAGTGCGGCTCGCCGCTTCGATCGCGCGCGAGATCACGCCTTCAGAGACGAACGGGCGGGCCGCGTCGTGGATCAGGACGATGTCCGGCTCGTGCTTCGCCAGCGCCTCGAGGCCGGCGAGCACCGAAGCCTGCCGCGTCGCGCCGCCATTGGCCGGCGGCTCGTGCCTGAGCCCTGCGACCGCTGCGGTGAACATGGCGCTGTCGTCGGGGTTCACCACCGGCTGCACCGCTGATACGTCCGGATGGCGGCTGAAGGCCTCCATGGCGCGATAGATCACGGGCACACCGCCGATCTCGCGATACTGCTTCGGCCCGCCGGCGCCTGCGCGCAGTCCACGCCCGGCTGCGACGAGGACGACTGCGGTGCGCTGTGATTTTGCCATAGGACTCGAATACTCAGTTGCTCGTCAAAGAGTCGGGAGTGGTGATTGCCGGCATGCCTCTAGCACGGCAGGCCCGCAAAAAAAGGGGTTTCCCCGGATTGTGGGAAACAGCATTTTGCTGCACTGCACTTGAAAGATTTGCAGAACTGTCTAAACTGTAGGCATGACGCTTGACTGCACAAGAATTGTGCGCAAGATAGGTCATGGCAGGCGCGATGAGGCCCTGTCCAGTCAACGAGACCCCCGTGACCGGCTCGGCAATATCCGGCTCTAAGCCGTTGAAAATAGGCGATATTGATATCGCCACCCCGGTCTTCCTGGCGCCGATGTCGGGTGTGACTGACTCGCCCGTCCGCCGGCTGGCCGCCGACCTTGGGGCTGGTCTTGTCGTGTCCGAAATGACTGCGAGCGATGAGCTCGCCAATGGCCATCGGATGTCTCGCTTGCGCTGCGAAGCCACCGGCATCGGCCCACACGTGGTCCAGCTCGCCGGCTGCGAGACGCACTGGATGGCCGAAGGCGCCCGGATCGCCGAAGCCGAAGGTGCCGATATCATCGACATCAACATGGGCTGTCCGGCCCGCCACGTCACCGGCGGCCAGTCCGGCTCGGCCCTGATGCGCGACCTCGACCATGCCGTCAGCCTGATCGATGCGACGATCGCGGCGGTGAAAGTGCCGGTGACGCTGAAGATGCGGCTCGGCTGGGACGACCGCACGCGCAACGCGCCGGAGCTGGCGCGGCGCGCGGAAGCCGCCGGCGTCAAGCTCGTCACCGTCCATGGCCGCACCCGCTGCCAGTTCTACAAGGGCGAGGCCGATTGGGATGCGATCCGCGCCGTGCGCGAGGCCATCGCCATTCCGCTCGTCGTCAACGGCGACATCACCTCCTACGAGAAGGCGCTCGCGGCATTGCAGGCCTCGGGCGCCGACGCGGTGATGATCGGCCGCGGCGCTCAGGGCCAGCCCTGGCTGCCCGGCCAGATCGGCCGCCGCCTGAAGGGCGGGGCTGAGGAAGCCGTGCCCTCGCTCGCGACGCAGTTGCAATATGTTCGCACGCTCCATGATGGCGTCTGCGCGCTCTATGGCCTGCGCGTCGGACTGAGGCATGCCCGCAAGCATCTGAGCTGGGCGCTCGACGTCGCAGCGCAGGCGAGCCGTGCGCCGGCCGAGAAGCTGAAATCCTGGCGCCAAAAGATCCTGGTCTCGGAGGATCCGCGCCTCGTTCACGATTCACTGCAAGACGCCTTCGACGACTTCGCATGGAGCGCTGCTGCATGAGCTCGGCTGCTGAACATCGTCGGCCGCTTCAGTCCGACAGCGACGCAATCCTGGATGCCTTGCCCAATCCCGTGCTCATGATCGGGCCGGACGGCAAGATCGTCGCCGCCAATATCGCGACCGAAGCCTTCTTCGAGATCTCGACGCAATTCCTGAAGCGGCAGTCGTTGAAGGAGCTGGTGCCGTTCGGCAGCCCCTTGCTGGCGCTGATCGACCAGGTGCGTTCGTCGAACTCGCCGGTCAACGAATACAAGGTCGATCTCGGCACGCCGCGCATGGGCGGCGACCGCCAGGTCGATCTGCACGTGGCCCCGCTCACCGAGCGGCCCGGCCACATCGTGGTGATGCTGCAGGAGCGCACCATCGCCGACAAGATGGATCGCCAGCTCACCCATCGCAGCGCGGCGCGCTCGGTGATCGCGCTGGCTGCGATGCTGGCGCACGAAATCAAGAACCCGCTGTCCGGCATCCGCGGTGCGGCGCAGCTTCTGGAGCAGCAGGCCTCGTCCGAGGACCGCATGCTGACGCGGCTGATCTGCGACGAGGCCGACCGCATCGTGACCCTGGTCGACCGCATGGAGGTGTTCGGCGACGAGCGGCCCGTGGTGCGCGGCCCCGTCAACATCCATTCGGTACTCGACCATGTGAAGCGGCTGGCGCAGTCGGGCTTTGCCCGCAACATCCGCTTCATCGAGGATTACGATCCCTCGCTACCGCCGGTGCTGGCGAACCAGGATCAGCTCATTCAGGTGTTCCTCAACCTCGTGAAGAACGCCGCGGAAGCCCTGATCGACGTTCCCGACGCCGAGATCCAGCTCACCACCGCCTTCCGTCCCGGCGTCCGCCTGTCAGTCCCCGGTCAAAAATCCAGGGTATCCCTGCCGCTGGAGTTCTGCGTGAAGGACAACGGACCAGGCGTGCCGGACGATCTGCTGCCCAACCTGTTCGACCCGTTCGTGACCACCAAGCAGACCGGCTCGGGTCTCGGCCTGGCGCTCGTCGCCAAGATCGTCGGCGATCACGGGGGCATTATCGAATGCGAATCTCAGCCGCGCAAGACCACCTTCCGCGTGCTGATGCCGATGTATTCCACATCGGTGAAACATGCCGATCAAAGCAGTCGCGCCGACTCTGCCGGGAAGTCGTCGCCTGCGTCACAGGGGGCAAAATGAGGACCAACGATGCCCGCAGGTAGCATTCTCGTAGCCGATGACGATACCGCCATCCGCACCGTTCTCAATCAGGCACTGTCCCGCGCCGGTTACGAAGTGCGGCTGACCGGCAATGCCGCAACGCTGTGGCGCTGGGTCAGCCAGGGCGAGGGCGATCTCGTCATCACCGACGTGGTGATGCCGGACGAAAACGCCTTCGACCTGCTGCCGCGGATCAAGAAGATGCGGCCCAATCTGCCCGTCATCGTCATGAGCGCGCAGAACACGTTCATGACGGCGATCCGGGCTTCCGAGCGCGGGGCTTACGAATATCTGCCGAAGCCCTTCGACCTCAAGGAGCTGATCGCCATCGTCGGCCGCGCGCTGGCCGAGCCGAAGGAGCGGACCTCGACGCCGGACGAGGACGCCGAGATGGAGGCGATCCCGCTGGTCGGCCGTTCGCCGGCGATGCAGGAAATCTACCGCGTGCTGGCGCGCCTGATGCAGACCGACCTCACCGTGATGATCACGGGCGAGTCCGGCACCGGCAAGGAGCTGGTGGCGCGCGCGCTGCACGATTACGGCAAGCGCCGCAACGGCCCGTTCGTCGCGGTCAACATGGCGGCGATCCCGCGCGATCTCATCGAGTCCGAATTGTTCGGTCATGAGCGCGGTGCCTTCACCGGCGCCAACACGCGCGCCTCCGGCCGGTTCGAGCAGGCCGAGGGCGGCACGCTGTTCCTGGATGAGATCGGCGACATGCCGATGGAGGCGCAGACCCGTCTCTTGCGCGTGCTGCAGCAGGGCGAGTACACCACCGTCGGCGGCCGCACCCCGATCAAGACCGACGTGCGCATCGTCGCGGCCTCCAACAAGGATCTGCGCGTGCTGATCCAGCAGGGCCTGTTCCGCGAAGATCTGTTCTTCCGCCTCAACGTCGTGCCGCTGCGACTGCCGCCGTTGCGCGAGCGCATCGAGGATCTGCCGGATCTCGTGCGTCACTTCTTCGCGCTGGCCGAGAAGGACGGCCTGCCGCCGAAGAAGCTCGATGCGCTGGCGCTGGAGCGGCTGAAGCAGCACCGCTGGCCCGGCAACGTGCGCGAGCTGGAAAATCTCGCCCGGCGCCTCGCCGCACTCTATCCGCAGGACGTGATCACGGCCTCCGTCATCGACGGCGAGCTGGCGCCGCCCTCGGTCAGCCCCGGCGCCGCGGTCCAGCAGGGCGTCGACAATCTCGGCGGCGCGGTGGAGGCGTATCTGTCCTCGCACTTCCAGGGCTTCCCGAACGGCGTGCCGCCGCCCGGCCTCTATCACCGCATTCTCAAGGAGATCGAGGTGCCGCTGCTCACGGCCGCGCTGGCCGCCACCCGCGGCAACCAGATCCGCGCCGCCGACCTGCTCGGCCTCAACCGCAACACGCTGCGGAAGAAGATCCGGGATCTCGATATCCAGGTTTATCGGAGCGGGGGGTAGCTCTCGAAGCCGACGGTGGCTCAGCTCCCCCTACCAGAGCGGAGCTGAGCCTGTCCGGATCGCGCTGGCCGTTGTGGCTGACGCGGTGAGCAGAAGTCCAGTGGCGCCGAATTGTTCCGCGGTCAGGAATCGGACCGTCCGCCACAGGTGGCGGCGAACACATTCACCTGATGATTGCGCCCGTGGACGGCAGGACGCGCGCGGCGTAGGCCGTCGGCTCCTGCAGGCCGGGGCCGTTGACCAGGAGGTCCGCGGCCACGATCAGCAGCAGAACGGCGGAAACCATTACCCCGAGGAAGAATCTGTCCATCCCGGTCAAGCCGCAGCGGCCGGAATCCGTTCCCGCAGATTAGGCCGCCAAAGATCGGCCTGTGGATTGTGCCCCTCCGCCGCGGGGGCTGCGCCGTGGAATTGTCGCAATTCGGCAACAATGTGGTACGAATACATCAGTATCCGCCCGTCGCGGATCTGTTTTCATCACCTCCATTGCCGGAATGACCAGCGCAGAGACCTCGGCCGCACACTTTGACACGGCCCCAGCGGAAGAGCCCCGGCGTTGGTCGGTGCGGCGCTGGCTGGCGCCCTTTGCCGTGGCGCTGGCGCTGCTGTCGGCCCTCCTGACCTTCCTGGTCCTGACCGGCCTCACCCAGATCGAGCCGACGCCCGAAGTCGTTCGCTCGTTCTACCTGATCAATGCGGCCACGATCCTTCTGCTGGTCGGCATCATCGTCCGGGAGCTCTGGCAGCTGATCCTGGCGCGGCGACGGGGCAGGGCGGCGGCGCGCCTCCATGTCCAGATCGTCAGCCTGTTCTCGATCGTGGCGGTGCTGCCGGCGGTGCTGGTCGCCATCGTCGCCAACGTCACCATCGAGCGCGGCCTCGACCGGCTGTTCTCCGGCCCGACCAAGGAGGTGATCCAGAACTCGCTGACGATCGCGCGGGCCTATATGCAGGACCATGCGCAGCTGATCCGCGGCGACATTCTCGGCATGGCCAACGACATCGCCCATGCGAGGCCGCTCTATGACCAGGACCGCCGCTCGTTCCGGGAGATGCTGACCGCCAGTGCCGGCTCGCGCAACCTGCCCGGTGCGATGATCATCGACAAGAACACCAATATCCTGGAATCCGCCGACACCGGCATGCGGCTGGCCTATTCGCCGCCCGCACCCGATTTCCTCAGCAACGTCAACGAGAACGAACCCGAGATCGCGGTGCTCCCGGACGCGAGCTTCGTTGCCGCGGTGATCCGCTTGCGCGCGTTCAACGACACGTTCCTCTATGTCGCCCGTCCTCTTGATCCGAATGTCGTCAATCAGCTCAAGCAGACCGAAGTCAGCGTCGCCGAATATGCCCAGATCGAGTCGCGCCGGCTCGGCATCCAGGTCGCCTTCGCGCTGATGTTCGCGGTGATAGCGCTGACCATTCTGATGGCCTCGGTGCTGATCGGCCTCAACTTCGCCAATTCGCTGGTTTCACCGATCCGGCGGCTGATGAACGCGGCGCAAACGGTCTCGACCGGCGACCTCCATGTCCAGGTGCCCGTGCACCAGTCGGAAGGCGATCTCGCCCAGCTGGGCGAGACTTTCAACAAGATGACGCAGGAATTGCGCAGCCAGCGCGACGAGCTCGTCAACGCCAGCGATCTCATCGACAGCCGCCGCCGTTTCATCGAGGCCGTGCTGTCCTCGGCGAGCGCCGGCATCATCGGCGTCGATGCTTCCGGCAGCGTCGGCATCCTCAACCGCTCCGCCGAGAAGCTGATCGGGCACTCCGAAGCGGAGACGCTCGGCCATCCGCTCTCCGACGTGCTGCCCGAGCTCGACGAGATGATGAAGACGGCGCGCGAGGGAACCCAGCGCCTGGTGCAGGGCCAGATCACGATCACCCGGGACGGCGCCGAGCGCAATCTGTCGGTCCGCGTCAGTGCCGAGAAGAACCAGCCGCACGACAGCTACATCATCACGCTCGACGACATCACCGAGCTGGTCTCGGCCCAGCGCACCTCGGCCTGGGGCGACGTCGCGCGCCGCATCGCGCACGAAATCAAGAACCCGCTGACGCCGATCCAGCTCTCGGCCGAGCGCATCCGCCGCAAGTTCGGCAAGTCCATCACCGAGGACAAGGACAAGCAGATCTTCGACCAGTGCACCGACACCATCGTGCGTCAGGTCGACGACATCAGGCGCATGGTCGACGAGTTCTCGCGTTTTGCGCGGATGCCGAAACCGGTGATGGAAGGCGAGGACGTCGCCGACACCGTGCGGCAGGCGGTTTTCCTGATGAAGGTCGCCCATCCCGAGATCGATATCGAGGCCGAGTTCAAGCAGGATCCGCTCCGCGCCCAGTTCGACCGGCGGCTGATCTCCCAGGCGGTCACCAACATCGTCAAGAACGCCACAGAGGCGATCGAGCAGGTCCCGCCGGAGGAGCTCGGCAAAGGCCGTATCGACGTCGTGGTGTCACGCGAAGGCGACGACGTGCTGATCGACGTCATCGACAACGGCATCGGCCTGCCCAAGGTCGCGCGCTCGCGCCTGCTCGAGCCGTACGTCACCACGCGCGCCAAGGGCACCGGGCTGGGGCTGGCCATCGTCGGCCGCGTGCTGGAAGACCACGGCGGGCGGATCGAGCTGAAGGACGCCTCCGACTTCCGCGCAGGCCAGCGCGGCGCCTGGATGCGGATGCGCTTTGCCATCTCAGGGCAACCCGCGAAGTCCGAGACGACCGAGCCGGCGCCGGCGGCCGAGGCCAAGGAAGTGACCGAGACGACATCCAAGCCCGGAATCAAGCAAACCGTCACGGAATCCATCAAGAACCAGGAAACAAAAGAGCCGGACGCCGGAACCAAAGAGCCGGCTGAAAAGACCAATGAATCACCGAAAATCGAAGCCTCAACAGGCAGCTGACAAGGCGGGCGCGACCCATGGCAAGTGAAATTCTGATTGTCGATGATGAGGCCGATATTCGGGATCTCGTTGCGGGCATTCTCGAAGACGAGGGGTTCGTCACCCGGACCGCACGTGACAGCGATACGGCGCTCGCCGAGATCGCCAACCGGCGGCCGCATCTGGTGTTTCTCGACATCTGGCTGCAGGGCTCCAAGCTCGACGGCTTGCAGCTGCTGGAGCAGGTCAAGAAGGACAATGCCGATCTGCCCGTCGTGATGATCTCCGGCCACGGCAACATCGAGACCGCGGTCGCCGCGATCAAGCGCGGTGCCTACGACTTCATCGAGAAGCCGTTCAAGGCCGACCGGCTGATTCTGGTCGCGACCAGAGCGCTGGAGAATTCGCGGCTCAAGCGCGAGGTCAAGGAACTGAAGCAGCTCGCGCCGAGCGCCAGCCAGCTCGTCGGCCGTTCGCCGAGCATGAATCAGCTGCGCCAGACCATCGAGCGCGCGGCGAAGGCCAACAGCCGCATTCTGATCGTCGGCCCTGCCGGCGCCGGCAAGGAATTGACCGCACGCACGCTGCATACGGCCTCGGGCCGTGCCGACGGTCCCTTCGTGGTGATCAACGCAGCCGCGATCACGCCCGAGCGCATGGAGCACGAGCTGTTCGGCGTCGAGCAGTCCAACGGCGAGCAGCCGCGCAAGCCTGGCGCGCTCGAGGAAGCCCATGGCGGCACGCTGTTCATCGACGAGATTGCGGACATGCCGCGGGAGACCCAGAACAAGATCCTGCGCGTGCTGGTGGAGCAATCGTTCCAGCGCGTGGGCGGCACTGCCAAGGTGCAGGTCGACGTGCGCATCATCTCATCGACCGCGCGCAATCTGGAAGAGGAGATCGCGGCCGGCCACTTCCGCGAGGACCTCTATCATCGGCTCTCGGTGGTGCCGATCCGCGTGCCGGCGCTGTCGGAGCGGCGCGAGGACATTCCGGAATTGATCGACTACTTCATGGAACAGATCTCGGCCGGCAGCGGCCTGCCAAAGCGGCAAATTGGGCAGGACGCGATGGCGGTGCTGCAATCGCATGTCTGGCCCGGCAATGTGCGCCAGCTCCGCAACAACGTCGAAAGGGTCATGATTCTCGCGGCAGGCGGGCCGGAGGTCATCATTACGGCCGACATGTTGCCGCAGGACGTCGGCTCGATGGTGCCGGCGATGCCGACCAGCAACAACGGCGAGCACATCATGGGCTTGCCGTTGCGCGAGGCGCGCGAAGTGTTCGAGCGCGACTATTTGATTGCACAGATCAGCCGTTTTTCAGGAAATATTTCTCGTACGGCTGAGTTCGTTGGCATGGAACGTTCGGCGTTACATCGGAAATTGAAGGCGCTCGGCGTCGGCTGACGCGTTTTCGAGCGAAATGGGATGCAGTTCGGTGTCAGGAAAGCGCGCCAACACGATAATCTGGCGCGCGATCTTGCGGCCACGCGCGAGAGATAAGCGGGGAAAATCATCGATTTCCGTAGTTTTTCGGGACAATAGGGCGTGGCCTGCCGCGTGAAGCGGCTTGCCTAATATCCCGACCTGTCCTCTAATCGAACCGCCGTTCCTTCCGAGGGGGATCTCATGAGGGAACGGCAACCGGGAGAGGCCCCAAACGTCACAAGAGGGCTGCAACCGGCGCAATAAAAAGAAACTCAAAGCGAGAAAAAAACAATGGCGGCAGACCGCGCACAAAACCTACAGGACACATTTCTCAATCACGTTCGCAAAACCAAGACGCCACTGACGATCTTTCTGGTCAACGGAGTGAAGCTCCAGGGTATCGTGACCTGGTTCGACAATTTCTGTCTGCTGCTGCGGCGCGACGGTCACTCGCAGCTCGTCTACAAGCATGCGATCTCGACCATCATGCCGGGCGCACCCATCCAGTTGTTCGAAGGCGGCGAGGATCAGCCGGCTTGAGAGTGATCTGATTGGAACCCCGGAATTTCGGCGGGGATGCCGACCGTCCGCAGTCGGCAGGGGCTCATACGGGGCGGGTGCTGGTCATCGGCCCCTACTTGCGAGTGCGCTCAGGCAATGCCGATGCGCAATCGGAAGGTTATGTCCTTCGCAACGCCGAGGCGCGGCTCGACGAGGCCGCGGGCCTCGCGCGCGCGATCGATCTCGTCATTGCCGACGCCATCATCGCTCCGGTCAGCCAGATCCGGCCCGCGACCTATATCGGCAAGGGCAAGGTCGAGGAGATCACCGGGCTGATCAAGAGCCTCGATGTCGAGCTCGTGGTGATGGATTGCGCGCTGGCGCCGATCCAGCAGCGCAACCTCGAGAAGGAATGGCAGGCCAAGGTGCTCGACCGCACCGGGCTCATTCTGGAAATCTTCGGCCGCCGCGCCAAGACCAGGGAAGGCTCGCTCCAGGTCGAGCTTGCGCATCTCAACTACCAGCGCTCGCGCCTGGTGCGCTCATGGACCCATCTGGAGCGCCAACGCGGCGGCTTCGGTTTCATGGGCGGTCCCGGCGAGACGCAGATCGAGGCGGACCGCCGCCTGATCCAGGAGCGCATCTCCAAGCTCGAGAGCGAACTGAAGAAGGTGCAGGCGACGCGGCGTCTGCACCGCGCCGGCCGCCAACGCGTGCCGTATCGCGTCGTTGCGCTGGTCGGCTACACCAATGCCGGCAAGTCGACGCTGTTCAACCGCCTGACCCGCGCCGACGTGCAGGCGGCCGACATGCTGTTCGCAACGCTCGACCCGACCTTGCGCGCGCTCAACCTGCCGCATGGCGGCAAGGCGATGCTGTCGGACACCGTCGGCTTCATCTCCAATCTGCCGACCCAGCTCGTCGCCGCCTTCCGCGCCACGCTGGAGGAGGTGCTGGAAGCCGACGTCATCCTGCATGTCCGCGACATCTCGCACGAGGACGCCGAAGCGCAGCAGAGCGACGTGGATGCCGTGCTGCGACAGCTCGGCATCAACCCTGACGATTCCGGCCGCATCATCGAAGTCTGGAACAAGATCGACCGTTTCGACGCCGAGCAGCGCGACGAACTCCTGAACATCGCCGCGCGCAGGCCGGAGGATCACCCGGCGATGCTGGTCTCCGCCGCATCGGGTGAGGGCATCGACGCACTGCTCGCCGCGATCGAGCAACGCCTCGCCGCCAAGCGCACCACGCTCGACCTCTCCATCGACGCCGCCGACGGGGCCGGCATCAGCTGGCTGCATCGCAATGCCGAGGTGCTGGCCAAGGAGCTGCACGACGGCCGCTTCGACATGACCGTGCGGGTGGACGAAACCAAGCGGGATATCGTGGTGAACAGGTTCGACGCCGTGCCGCATCACGCCACATAAGCGGTGTCGTCCCTGCGAACGCAGGGCCCCATAACCACAGGATGGAGTTTGGTGCACGGTATTGGCCGCGTCGCGCCACAGCGAGATCACGCGGTATGGGTCCCCGCGTACGCATCGCGTACGCAGGGACGACGCCGGAATTAGCGGCGGGCTTGATTGCGCTCCTCTGACGGCGGCTTCGTCTCGGCTTTGGCTGCATTCCACAGCGCGTCCATCTCCGCAAGCGACGCCTGCTCGAGCGTCCGGCCCTGCGCCTCCAGCGCGCGCTCGATGTAGGCAAAGCGCCGCTCGAATTTTGCATTGGTCGCGCGCAAGGCGGCCTCCGGATCGGCGTCGACATGACGGGCAAGGTTGACGAGGGCGAACATCAGGTCGCCGGTCTCTTCTGCCAGCTCCTGCTTGTCGTTGCGGTCGAGCGCGGCCTCGATCTCGTCGGCTTCCTCGCGGATCTTTGCGAGCACGGCGCGCGGGTCGTTCCAGTCGAAGCCGACGGTGGAGGCCTTGCGCTGGAGCTCCATGGCGCGCGTCAAGGCGGGCTGGCCGCCCTTCACGCCTGATAGCAGCGAGTTGTGGGACGGCACCTGCTCCGGCGGGCGACGCGCGGCGCGCTCGGCCTTCTCCTCGGCCTTGATGCGGTCCCAGACTTCCTTGACGTGGGCGGAGGCGAGATTGCCGTCCTTGTCGGCGAAGACATGCGGATGGCGCCGGATCATTTTTCGCGTGATGGCCTCGACGACGTCCCCAAAATCGAACGCGTTCTGCTCCGATGCCATCTGGGCGTGGAACACGACCTGGAGCAGGAGATCGCCGAGCTCTTCTCTGAGATCGTCGAGATCGCCGCGGGTGATGGCGTCGACCACCTCGTAGGCTTCCTCGATGGTGTAGGGCGCGATGGTCGCAAAATTCTGCTCGAGGTCCCAGGGGCAGCCGGTCACCGGCGTGCGCAGTGCCGCCATGATCTCGATCAGGCGGGAAATGTCGCGGGAAGGGGTCATTGCGGGGCAGTCTCCTAGCTTCCAGCGTTATGCCAAAAGCGGACCGCCGTTCCCAGCGCGGGTGCGCGGAACGGGCCGATTTCCACCGATTGGCTGATACGTTCCACAATGTTAAAGCGCGGGCCATGAGCGACACATTTTCATCAGAAACCGCCCTGGTGCTGTTCTCCGGCGGCCAGGATTCCACCACCTGCCTCGCCTGGGCGCTCAGCCGCTTTGCCCGCGTGGAGACGCTGGGGTTCGACTACGGCCAGCGCCATGCCGTCGAGCTGGCCTGCCGCGAGCGCCTGATCGACGGCATCAGGCGGCTGCGTGCGGATTGGGCTGTAAGGCTCGGCGAGAGCCATACGCTGTCGATCCCGACGTTGGCGGCCGTTTCCGAGACCGCGCTGACCCGCGACGTCGCGATCGCGATGGGCGCGGACGGCCTGCCCAACACCTTCGTGCCCGGCCGCAACCTGGTGTTTTTGACCTTCGCCGCAGCGCTGGCCTACCGGCGCGGCATCAGCCACATCGTCGGCGGCATGTGCGAGACCGACTATTCCGGATATCCGGACTGCCGCGACGAGACCATCCGCGCCATGCAGGCCGCGCTCTCGCTCGGCATGGCGCGCAAGTTCGAGTTGCATACGCCCTTGATGTGGATCGACAAGGCGGTGACGTGGAAGCTCGCGCATGATCTCGGCGGCGAGGGGCTGGTCGATCTCATCCGCGAGCACTCCCACACCTGCTATCTCGGCGAACGCGGCGCGCAGCACGATTGGGGCTATGGCTGCGGCGAGTGCCCGGCGTGCAGCCTGCGGGCGAAGGGGTGGCGGGAGTTCGTGGCGGGGAAGTAGGTCCGCCGCACTGCTCTCGCGTGCCCCGGACGCAGCGCAGCGCTTCTTCAGCGGTGCGCTGCAGAGCCGGGGCCCATGCCTCGGCAACCTATCGTGCCGTCATCTGGGTCCCGGCTCTGCGCCGCAACGCTTGCGCGTTGCAGCTTGTCCAGGACACGAGAGCGAGCCGCTTGCAATGGCGGGTGCGAGCGCGACCTACCGAAAATCCTCCGGCCGCAGCTCGATCGGCTTGCCGTGCGGGGTGCGGTCGGCTGCGTGGTCCCACGCATCCCGGTAGCGGTGCAGCGTCGCCATCGAGGCGACGCCCTTGCGCGCGACGAGGCCTTCCAGCGTGGCGAGCCAGTGCAGATAGTAGGTCTCGCCGGTATCGGGGTCGCCGGCGGCCTGCGCGCGCTTGATCTCGGACGCCAAGGCTGCGGCCCATTCCGGCCAGGTGAACACGCCGCGTTCGTGCAGCGTCAATGCCATCGCGAACGCATGCGCTTCCCAGGGCGCGCGGAACACCGGGCCGTTGTCATCGCGGGGGATGCTCGGAATGGCCGCCGTCGCGGCCGTGGCAGCTTGTGTGCTGCTCATCATACCGGGTCCAAATAGGGCTCGAACGCGTCGATCGAGACCTTCGTCGTCGGATCACCATCGGGGCCCCAGAGTTCGCGGCCTTCGAACACCACCGTATAGAGCCATTGCGGGTTCTCGCCGCGCTCAATCGCCGCGGAATCCGGAAACACATGACAGCCATGGTTCAGCTCGACGACACCGACATGGCCGCGCACATAACGCGGCAGCCGCGTGTGCGTCGCCGGATGGATGTTCTTGGCGCGCACGCGGTCGCCGATCTTGAACCTGGGCGGCGCAGGAGCAGGGCGGTCGAATTTGCCGCGCACCATCACGCGCTCGACATTGGCAAGATCGAACTTGCCATGCTTGAGCGCCTTGGCCGGCCGCACCGCATGCCCGGCAGCGACGTCCTCGCGGGTGAGATAGCCCTTGGCGATCAGCATCTCCTCCAGACCGAGAAACCATTTCCTGTAGTAGGAGCTGGAGAGATAAACGTCAGGCGGCAGCGTCTCGCGATAGAAGCGCGAGGTATCGATGTTGTAGGCACCGGCGGCGCCCATTGCACGCACCATCGCCAGCACGCGCTCTTCCCAATGGGCGTGGAACATCGGCTCGTTCGGCTCAGGCTCGACCTTGCCGAACCCGTCCATGCCGCCCATGTCGTGCACGCCGTTCATGACGGCGCTCCAGGCGTCCGCGGAAAGCCGGTGCCGATCATGGAATCGCGGGTGACGAGCTCGGCGAGCTGCTCCTCGCTCCAGCCCTCCGTGCCTGCGGGGCGCATCGGCAGCACCAGGAAGCGCGTCTCGGCGGTCGAGTCCCACACCCGGATCTCCATGTCCTTGGGCAGGGTGACGTCGAAATCGGCGAGCACGCCGCGCGGGTCCTTCACGGCGCGGGAGCGGTAGGGTGCCGCCTTGTACCAGACCGGCGGCAGTCCCAGCATTTCCCAGGGGTAGCAGGAGCACAGCGTGCATACGACCATGTTGTGGCGCTGCGGCGTGTTCTCGACCACGACGAGATGATCGCCGACGCGGCTGACATGGCCGAGCGTGCCGATGGCCTTGCTGCCGTCCTCCAGCAGCGCCTTCTTGAAGGCCGGATCGGTCCAGGCCTTGGCGACGACGCGTGCGCCGTTGTGTGGGCCGATCTTGGTCTCATAGGCCTGGATGATGGCGTCGAGCGCGGCCGGCTCGACATAGCCTTTCTCGGTCAGGATCGTTTCGAGCGCGCGCACGCGCAGCTCGGTCTCCGACAGCTCGGAATGGTCGTGATCGTGGTGGTGGTCGTGGCTCATGGCGGTCAAGATAGGCGCAATGGTCCCCGCCTGTCGAGCGTTCGTTGCCGCGCAATACGGGCACGTCAGCGTGACGACATCTGTGCGCCGGTATCCCCGCAAACAGCGTGGATTGGTGACGGACTGGGCGAGCATCGCGAGGATGGCATGCCGCAGGAGAGCGGCGCCGCGTTGAAGTCCGACCGCTTCTACTACTATGCAATCCAGGACGCTGCCTTCGCTATCTATGCGGAGCTGCCTATCACCAAGCCTGCGGCAGCAAGCGCCGCGGCCGCCGTGCTCGGCGTGCGCGGCAATGGCGGTCTCAAAGCACCGCCGCATGAAATCGACATCGTCGCGATCCAGGGCGACAAGGTGTTCTTCATCGCCGCATCGGACGCTGTGAAGACCACTCCGATTCCGGCCTGCGAGAAGGTCTGGAGGCAGATGATGGCCAAGAAGACGCCGCAGGACGCCATGGCCCGCGAAGACCAAGCCATGGACGCCTACACCAAGTGCTTCGCCAAGGAAGCGCCAAGCCAGAGCTGGTTCGCAGCGGCCGTCAAGAAGGCGCAGAGCCATCTCGATCTGCTGCCGCTACGCTAGACCAGCAGCTCGAGCATCTTGCGCCATCCTTCCATCGGGACCTTCATCGCCAGAGCCGCCGGCTGAGTGATCACGTGTCGCTGTCTCGATCATTTCATGCCGCGTGCCGAAGCCGCTGTGGGCGCGCGAGGACCCGGCTTTCCCACGGGCATTCGAGTTGCCGGATAGGCGAATCCAGCCCGGCTTGCGCAAGTGCCGCGAACCGCACGCGCCGTCCATAGAGGAAAATGCGTCAGGTTTTTTAATGGGTTAGATTTGGTCGCGGCGGCTGTGCCGAGAGCCATGTTCGGCGAATGCGATCCCACGAGCTTTCATCTTGTGCTCGCGAAAGGTAGGCGGGATACTACGGGCCTGTATCAGGCCTCGCGGCATCCGGTCCGGCACCAGCTGGAGACCGGGCTTGCTGTTCGCGTAACGAGTTGGCTGCGACCGACGATGAATACGCAGACCCGCGCCCCGAAAGGCGAACGTCATCGGTTGACGGTGCTTTTCTCTGACCTCGTGGGGTCAACAGCCTTAGGTAGAGATATCGAATCCGAGCACCTTTCCGAGCTCCTGAGCCAACTGCGGGAGATTTGGCATCGCGCGGTCGCCGGGCACGGCGGTCGCATCATCAGAACGCAGGGAGACGGTGCCCTCGCCGTGTTCGGCTATCCCCAGTCGGGCGAGGACGACGGTCGTCGCGCCGCGGAGGCGGCACTCGATATCCACGAGTGGGTTGGGCAGTTGCGCCATGATGGCGTGCCGCCGGCTCTCATGCCGCTGCAAATGCATTCCGCCATCCACGCCGGCACCTTGCTCCTGACCGAGGGAGATATCGAGTCCGGCCGATACGACCTGATCGGCGATGTCGTGAACACGGCGGCGCACCTGTCGCGCTACGCTGCGCCGGGGCAGGTCCTCGCCAGCATCGATGCCCTCGGTCCGCATGCAAATTTCTTCGAGCTCGGCGACCGCCTTCAGACATCGGGTGCAGCGGCCGGAATGCCGCAGGCGCGCGTGGTGCTGAGACGAAGCACGGCGACCCGCCGATTCGAGGCAACTTCTCGTCGCGGCCTGACGCCCTTTATTGGTCGCAACGAGGCTTTCAACTTTCTGGCCGGTTTTCTCAGCGAGGCACATTCGACCAGGCAACGTTGCGTGGTCGTCGTCGGCGGTCCCGGGCTCGGGAAGACGCGGCTCCTGGAAGAAGTGTTGCAACACTGTGGTACCGAGCCCTTCAAGCTGCTGCGGGGCAGCTGCGAAAGCTATGCCGGTGCCGAGGTCCTGCAACCATTCCTGCAAATGCTGCGCACCTACCTGGGAATCCGGCCGGACGCATCTGTCGTCGAGGCCGACGAGATTGCCCGCGCAGGCCTGCAGCCATGGGCCGCCCAGCTCGGGCCGCGTGCTGAATCGATCCTCGCGCTGGCGTCGACCGGCGCCGATGCGCGCGGCGGCCGGATGACCGTCGACGGCGTGGTCGGTGACCTGCTCGGATTCTTTACCGTCTTGTCGGCGCAGGGGCCGTCGGTGCTGGTGATCGACGACTGGCAATGGTCCGACGACGCGAGCCGGCAGCTGCTGGAGGTCCTCCTGCAATTGCCCAATGGACCGCGCGTCATCCTCGCCAGCCGGCCGCGCGACGACGGCACGGAATGGATTTCCAGCGCGCCTCATCTGCAGCTCGAGCCGTTCCAGGGCCCGGAGACGGATCTGGCTGTGCGACGCTGGGTGCCACAGGCCGATCCGTTCCTAGTGGCCCGCGTTCACGCCTATGCTGGCGGGGTGCCGCTGTTCATCGAAGAGCTGTGCCACTCCATAGCGGCCAACGATCCTCTTTCGTTCGAGATACGCAGCAAGCAGGGATGGATCGCAACGCTGGTCGCCTCGCGGTTGGCGCGCCTGCCGCCGGATGAGGTGAACGTGGTGCGCGCCGCGGCGGTCATAGGAAACACGGTGCCGCACGGGTTGCTGGTTTCGGCCTGCGGCAGCGAACCCGACCCGGCAAAGATGCGGGCACTGGCCGACGCAGATTTTCTTTACGCCGATCCAGCGGGCGGCGTCCTGCGCTTCAAGCACGGCATTACGCGGGACGCGGTGTACGACACGATCGGCCTGCACGAGCGTCAGGCATTGCACAGGCGCATCCAGGGCGAATTGCTGGCACGATCCGGGCAGGCCGATCGCGAGGACACGCTGGAAGCGCTGGCCTACCATTCGCGCGGCGCAGGTCATTGGGAGAGCGCGGCCCATTATGCCGAGCGCGCCGGCGACAAGGCCATGGCTGCGTTCGCGCTGGATCGCGCCCGAGCCCAATATCAGGTGGCCATGCAATCGCTGGATCGCGTGCCGGATCGCTCGCGCGAGCAGTCGTTGCGCTGGTGCTTGCTGGCCAATAAATTAGGTCTGGTCAACATTTTCGACCCGATGTCGTTGACCGACGACACCACCGTCTTTGAGCAGGCGGTCGTGATCGCGACATCGCTCGGCGACACCGGCGCGATGGCCAGTGCCTATGAATGGCTCGGTTACATGTGCTACGGGTTCGGCCGCTTTCGGGAGGGCGTGACACACACACGGACAGCACTTGAATTGGCGCGCAAGCTCGGTGAGCACCGCATGATCGCGCAGATCGAAGCGTCACTGGGCCAGATTCTCGCGGCAAGCTGCCAATACGACGAAGCCATCACCTTGATCGACGCGGCCATCTCGACCAAGCAGCAACGCAGCCGCCGGCATGGCGCGATCGCCATCGGCACGGCCTACGCGTTGTCGTGCAAAGGCAGTGTGCTCGCCGATCGCGGAGATTTCGACGGCGCTCACGAGTGTTTCAAAGAAGCGATGGCCTTGGTCGAAGGCTCGACCCACCCGGTCGTCAGTTCGGTGCGCAATTGGGTTTCGGTCGTGCTGGTCTGGCAAGGTCGCTGGCAGGAGGCCGAGCGGCTCGCCGTCGAGGGAGCTCGTGTCGCCGAGAACATGCGCAGCCTGCTGCTGCTGGCTGCCTGCCGCGCCGCGTCCGGATTTGCCCGCTGGTCGGCGACCGGCGATGCCGAAGGTTTGCAGCAATTGCGGAACGCGGCGGAATGGATGGAAAGGCGAAACTTCCACTTCTACACGTCGGTTCAATATAGTTGGCTGGTCGAGGCGGCAGCAGCCGAAGGTGATGTCGATGCGGCACGGCGGTACGCCGCCCATGTCCTGCGCCGCGCGCGGGAAGGCGAGCGGCTAGGCGAAGCGGCGGCATGCCGCTCGCTCGCGAAGCTCGCGGCCCGGCGCCGGGATTTCGGACTAAGCCGGCGCTGGTTGCAGCGGGCCGAAACCTCCGCAGGCTGGCGTGGGTCGCTGCGCGACGCCGCCCTGAATCTGGCTGCGCGCAGTGAGCTTCTCGCGCAGCAGGGGCAGGGCGAGGCGGCCCGCGAGACGGCAGTGGAAGCCGCCGAGAAACTGCAGGCGCTCGGCATGCGCTGGCATGCGGAGCAGGCGATCCGGCTTGTCGCCGGCACGCCCGTCATCTGCGCCAACGATGAGATAGCCCTGCCTTAGGGTGAGGGCGACGGCGGCGGCGCGGGAACCCTTCCGTCCATCGTCAAGCTCATTGGAATGGGGCCGGTGCGCATGGGCAGCGGCGCCTCCACCAGTCCGCAGAAGAAACCCAGCATCACGGCCAGTGCCGGGTCTGCGCCCGGACACGAATGGGTGGGATGGCCCGCGACCCTGCGGTTGCCGCCGAAGGCGTGATAGATGTCCTGACGCCCTTCGACGAGGTTCTGCTGGGTGGCGGAGACCGCGCCGGCGACAATGACATCTCCCGGCCTGATCTCGACATCTCCGATGGTGTGCGAAACGACGGCCGTCCGCCAGATCAGTTCGGGCACCGCGCGCAACTGCATGGCCGGAATGAAGTCGTCTCTCAGCCGGTTGAGGGCCTCAGTGTAGTCCTTCGCGACCGTGCCGGCATAGCGGGCGCGCAACGCCCACAACGTTCCTTCACGCAGCCATTCGTTCAATATCCTGCGCAGGTTTCCGTCGACCGTCGGAATGAAACCCATCATGGCGCCGGCGATCGTTCGCGCCACGAACGGGATGTCCCCAGTGCCCCGCGGCGAGTTGTAGACGGCCTTCGTGACGGGTCCGTTTGTCGGCCCGAACTGTGTCAGGAAACCTTCCATGGCGCGGCGTGCAGCGTCGCCATGTGCCGCGCCGATCGCCTCCACTGTCTTGTTCGGATGGGGCTGGAAGATGTAGCGCGAGGGGGACAGGAAATGGCCGGGATAGCCAGGCGGCTCGCCTGGCTTCCAATCCCAGCGATAGCCGACGCGGCGGAAATAGCCGCCGGCCTCGCTCAATCCGAACCACTCTTCGCAGAAGGCGCCGAGCAGCGGATCGACCAATTCATGCACGTCGACGGTCAGTTCCCAGCTCGCTTCGCCGTCGTGGGCGGCATAACCGATCGTCTGCTGGACCATGAAGCCCAGCACCTTCTTTACGACCCCGCGCGCCAGCTCGAACGTGGCGAATTGGTCGAGGGCCATGATCGCAGCGTTGCAGACGGCAGATTCCTGCTCGTAGACCTGGTCTGGCTGTCTGGCGTCGCGGCCGAGATAGAGGATGCCGAACGACCGCGTCATGCGGGGCAGGTAGCCGGTGATGGTCAGCTTGGTGTCGGAATCGGTGAAGACTTGATGGACGAGGTCGCGGTCGGCCACCAGGACCCCGAAGGGCGTACGCAGCACGCCGCCGTGGCGCTCGCGGATTGCAGCCCAGATCGACGCGTTGACGAAATGCGAGGCTGAATCCGGATCTTCGAGCGCCGTCTTCCAGGCGGCCATCGCCGCGGCTTCGCCCTGCCGGCTCTCGATCAGGCGCAGACGCGCGATCTCTCTTTCGCCGTCATCCACGCTCCACGTCACCGCCGGTTTGTGTCCCTGGCTCGCCGCCCATTGCTGCAGATCGGCAAGTGCCTTCTTCGATGGCGCAAAGAAATAGGCTCCCCATTCCAGACGTACGAACGGACGGGGCTCGTCGTGGAGCCGGTCCGAGCCGTCCAGCGCCACACGAACGGTCCGGCCGCCATGCTCGAAACGGAAATGCCGAAGCCGGCCGGGTTCGGCGAGGCCGAGGAAAGGATCGCTTTCGCGGGAGGAGGATCCCGAGCTGTTGCCGCCGGCGAGCCAGCTCTGCACCACCTCGAACTGCTCGCCGAGGCTGGCATTGTAGGCCATGAAAACCAGGCCGCGCTCCGGTTGCGGGGCGGATTTGGCGGCTTGCGGGTCGTCACGGTTGACGGGCGGACCGTAGGACATGCCGCGCCTGACGATCCGGGGGGGCCGGGCGCCGGCATCCGCCTTGGTGATCGGGATACGCGGATTGGCGCGCCGTATGTGCGCGTGAAACGGACACAGTTGGGCCTGCGCATCGGCGTCGTAGTTGAAGTCGTTGTAGCCCTTATCGGGAGGTGGAGTAGGGGTCAGGGGTTGGCCGGCCTGCGGATGGCCGGTCGGCCAGCGTCCCATCATCTTGGCCATCAGCATCTCGCGCGTCAGGGCAGGTGCGTCCGGGCCGGCCGCCTCGGTCGCCTGTCGCGTGGCGCGGGACAGGACGTCCTCGAGCTGCTCGACATCCTGTCGCAGCTTGCGCAGCGCCATGAAACTGCCGTCGCGAAGCATCGCGTGAGCACGATTGGTGGCATCGCCAAGCGGCGCCGTCTCGTCGGCGAGGTTCGGGTAGCCGCACAGAATCTCGCCGAGATGCACCCGATTGGAATAGCTCTTGCCGGCCTGGCTCTCGTACAGCACCGGATTCGAAGTGCCGTCGGCGAAACCGAAATGGTCCTTCATGTTGGATCCATCCCGCTGCCGCTGCATCCACTGAATCGAGAGCGGCCTGACGCCCCGATCCACCTCGACCAGGCGGCTCATTTCGGCCATCAACGGTTTTCTCGCATCCGCTGCCGCCTGCGGGTCTTTATTCGGGTCCTTGGACAGCAGGCGAAGCTGAAGGACGGCATGGACGGAGCTCATGCTGATGCGCGGCGCAGGATCATCTTCGCGCAGGTCCGGCGCGCCGATGCCGAGCGCCCAGTTGCTTGCCGGAAGGCGCCAGCGCTGGGGATGATTCCAGCGCACGTCGCCGAGCAGGCCGGCGCGTCTCTCCATGCCCTGCACAAACTCTTCCGGCAATGTGCGCACCTCCGCGTCGGACAGTCCGGCGTGGCGCAGCCCCTCGATCGTGAATGCGATGTTGGTAACGATCTGCCCCGGGGTCAGGGCGTCGGTTTCGGACGTCACCTGCAGGACGTTGAGAAAAGCCGCCAGCGCGGCCGGACTGGCGAACTGCAAGAGCAGCAGGCAGCCGTGATCCGAAGCGGGGTAGGCGGTCAAGATCCCGCCTTGCACGTTGCCGCGATCCTGCAACGGCAGTTCGGCCGGCAGGGCGAGCGGCAGCTTGCGCCGCACCGGCGCCACGTCGGGCGGCGTCATCAACCAGAGCAGGGCCTCTTCATATCGAAGGCGGGCGCGCTTGACGCCACCGGCGTAAATGGGGTCGTTGATCATGGTGACGAATTCCGGCAGCAGCTCGTGGGCGGCCCGATGCAGAATCACCCCGTCATGCGTCCCCGGCGGATAGAAGTCGGCCAGATGGTAGAGCGCCGCCAGCGCGCGTATGCCGTGGCGAAACGGAGGCCGGCCGGCAGCTTCGATGGTGAGCGGCTGGCTGAAGCCGGCATTGGTCGGATCGACGCCGATCTTGCCGTCGACCTCGAATATCGAGCGTCGCGCAACGTCCTCCGGCGACGGAATTCTGATCTGCGTGACGATCCGATCGGCGCCTGGGCCCGAGGCTCGCCGATAGACGCGCTCCTCCATCCGCAGGAAGCGCGTGTCATCCACGGTCAGGTCAGGGGTGGAATAGAGGAAATAGGCTTCGGTCTGCCTGCTCTTGAGCCAAATGCCCCAGTTTTCGTAGGTGTTCTCGTGACCGAGCCAATAGCCCTCGGTATTGCAGAAGATCAGGTCGAGCAGCCGCGCGGCCTTCTGCCAGATGACGCGGACATAGGCTTCCCAGGAGCCGTCGAACGTCGCGGTCAGCAGCACATAGTCCACCGCGTCCTCGGCATCGTCCTCGGGTTCGAGCACGGCGATGCTCACGGAGTGGATGCGTCCGACGCGGTCCACGGAGTCCGACAACACACGGGCGAGCTCGTATTCATACGCGCTGGCGCGTCCGCCATTCAGCGCCCGCAGCACGTATTTGACTCGCGTCTTGTACGTCGTCGCGTCCAGGGACGGCACGAACCCTTTCTTGATCGGAGCCATCACCCTGAAATCCGACGTGCCGGCCATGCTGCCGGTCTTGATGGTCAAATCCCGGCGCATGTCTCTACCCCCCTGGTGCGAGCGGCCTTAAATCGTGCCATCGCAAAAATGCAGCTATTACGTTTTCATTTCCGCAAACATGCAATCTGGCTCACAATATTTTCAATGCGCGCACGAATCTTGACGCCGCCTTTCGGCTGCACCGTCTTCGTCGCGGCAGTTCGAGCCATAGAGCGTCCCAACTGTGCGGCTCCGGCGCGCTTGCTTCTATGAACTAGCCCACAATTCCGAACTTTCTTCGCGATCACAGACCGAAAAATCGCGCGAAAGAAACCAGCGTCCTCGTTGCGTGCTACGCGGCCAATTCGACCGACTTGCCGGCCTCGTCGATCAGATGCACGCGGTCGATGTCGACGCGCGGCAAAAGCGTTCGAATCTCGTCTTCCTGCATCAGGCTGAACGCCGTCGACAGTGCGTCCGCGGCGGTCGCGCTGCGGGACACGGCCGTCACGCTGCGGTAGCGCAGAGCGCAGCCGCCGGTCCGGGGATCAAACAGGTGGTTGAAGTGTGCCCTGGAATCGAACCGGAAGCCGTAGCCGCCCGAGGTGGACACGGCGCGGTCGACGATCGGCAGCACCGTTTTCATGCGATCCACGATGTCTGGATCGGCGATGCCGATGTCCCAGGGGTGTCCGTCCGGACGCGAGCCGATCGCGCGGGCCTCGCCCATGTCGACGAGGCTATGAGAGATGCCGTGCGCCCGCAGAAGGTCGACAACCTTGTCCGTGACGTAGCCTTGTGCGATCCCGTTCAGGGTGACGGCCATGCCTCGGGGCAGAACGATCCGGTCACGGCTGATCGACAGCCGGCCGCTGCCGGTGCGCGCGAGCGCCGCCTGGATCTCTGATGCCGCAGGACCGGCCGGATTCGCGTCATCTTGCGCGAAGTGGCGGGCATAGAGATCCCAGAGCGGCTGCACCGTGACATCGAACAGACCGTCCGTCAGCGTGGAATAATGCTGCGAGGTCGAGAGCAGATCGACGACTTCGGGGGCGGGATCGACCAGAATACCGGTCCGGTTCAGCTCGACCAGGGCGGAGTCGTCCAGGTAAAGGCTGAACAGCCGCTCGAGCCGGCGCGCCTCGGCGCATGCCAGCGATATCAGCAACTCGGCCCGGCGGCGGTCTTTGTCGTGGATCTCCATCGTCGCGACCGCACCCAGCATCGTGCCGCGCCAGGTGACCGGCGCGGCCTCGGCACGAACGGGGCGTCCGACGGACAGCGGGCCGAGCCCCGCCGCCGCGGCGCTGATCCGGATGAATCGTCGGCGCGTCAGCGCTTGCGTCATGGCGTCCTCCTGGAGCGGTTGCCCGGCGGACTTTCTGTCGCTTCGTCGGGTGCCGCGCCGCCGCTGACATTCGCCGACGCCAGGACATAGTCGCGGGGCACCTCGTCGAAGCCGACGATTCTGCCCCCGTTTTCACCGGCGAACTTCTCCGCCGCCGCCCGGTCCGAAAACGGAACGACCTCGTCTCCGCCCATGCCGCTCCTGACCCGGCTCTCGATCACGAACAACGCCTTGCGCGCCTCGACCCAGTTGTCGGCGCCGGGCTTGTCCCAGGTCGGTGCCCTGCCCATGTCGGACACGTAGATCGCCTGGATGTCTTTGGGCTCGTCCGGCAGCATGGTGAAGGCGAGGGTGTCGCGTACGGACGAGAACCAGACAGGCTGAATGAGGCTCGTGGCGAAAATCTGCCCCTTGGGTCCTGGGTGCTCGAGCACGTTCATGCCGCAGTAATGGCCGATGTCCTCCGCCGTCATCCGATGCGGCGGCGGGATCTTCGCAGCCTGCTTCTCGTTGCAGCCCGCAAGCGCCAGCGGCACCAGCAAGGCGCAAACGATGACCAACCGCCTCACAGCTCCCTCCGCGAGAAGGCGACCGCGGCCAGCCCCAGCGGCAGCAGCGTCCAGCTGAGCAGGGTGGTCAGAAGGACCGGTATCGTCAGGGACGTGCTTTGAGCAAGGCCGGCCATGCCGGCGAAGGTGCTGACATTGGCGAACCCGGTCAGGTTGATCAGCCGGTAGGCGTCGGTCGGGTTCGACAGCAGCAGGGCGTTGAGCACGGTCGCCGAGATGCTGCGTCCCTGATCGAGCGCAAGCACTCCCAGCAGCGCCATGTCGTAGATCAGCACCAGCAGCAGCCACAACCCGACGCAGATGCCGGCAGCTGTTCCGCGGTCGCGCACGAGCGCGCTGACCAGATAGCCAATGGCGACGAATGCGGCTCCCAGCAGCACCGAGGAGCCTACCATCGCCGCAAAGGCGAGAAGACTATCGCCATCAATGTCACTGCCCGTTGCTGCCAGCGCTCCGACGGCCGCGCCGTAGCCGAGGCAGGTCGCAAAGCCGAGGACGGCGAGGTGGCCCAGGAACTTGCCGAGCAGCACTTGCCACCGCGCGATCGGATAGCTCAGCAGCAGCAGCATCGTCCCTCGCTCCATCTCGCCGATGATGGCGTCGTGGGAGATCAGAAGCGCAATGAGCGGAACGAGAAAGATCGTCAGGCTCGACAGGCTGACGATGACCACGTCCAGCGCGCGCACGCCGACGTTCCCGGTCGGCGCGCTGCCGAGAAAGGTCAGCGACAGGGCAAGCCCGGCGAGCAGGAGCGTTGCCGCCAGCACCCAGCGATTGCGGATGGCCTGGTGGATTTCCTTGGCGGCGATGATCAGGACGTTCATGGCGCCTGCTCCGACTGCCGAAGAAAGTGAGCGTAGAGCTCGTCGAGGGTCGGCGGGACCACGTCGACGTCCTCGACGGAATTGCCGGCGGCCGTTGCGCGATGCAGCAGCTCGATCTTCCGCTCCGGCGCGGCGTCGATCTCGACGATGTGGCCGTTCAAGCGGCGGCAAGTCGCGTCCTTGGGCGCCCAGCCCGGCAGCTCGCTCGGAGCAAGCCCTGCGACCCTGAGGCGGATCCTGGTGGGCAGCCGGGCGAGGCGACGCAGCTCGTCGATCGACCCGTCCGCGACCTTGATGCCGCGGTTCATGATGATGACCCGGCCGGCGCGCTCTTCGAGCTCGGTGAGCGCATGCGACGACAGGAGCACGGTCGCGCCCGCCGCGGCGAGCCGCGCGATGATGTCGTAGAAGGTCTGCCGCAACTCCGGATCGAGGCCGGTGGTCGGCTCGTCCAGCAGCAGCACGCGCGGCTGACCCAGCAGCGCTTGCGCGAGCCCGAGCCGCTGGCGCATGCCCTTCGAATAGGTGTTGACCCTGCGGCGGCTGGCGGCGCCCAGGCCGACGGCGTCGAGCAGCTCCAGCGCCTTGGCGACCGGCTCCCGCTTCAGCCTGGCGTAGAAGGCCTGCGTCTCGCGGCCGGTCAGGGCAGGGTCGAACGAGACGTTCTCCGGCAGGTAGCCGAGCTGTCGTCGGCCCGCGAACTCGCCGGCGGCCGGATTGTCTCCGAGAACCTCGATGGAGCCGCTGGTCGGCCGGATCAAGCCGAGCATGAGCTTCATGAGCGTGGTCTTGCCGGCGCCGTTGTGGCCGATCAAGGCGACCAGCTCGCCTTGGCCAAGCGTGAACGAGGCATCGCGCACGGCCCTGATCCGGCCATACGCCTTGGTGACGTCGCTGACGTGGACCGTGGCGGTCATCGCGTCTCCTTCGGTGTCCGGTTCTTCGGCGGCGCCACCAGCGGATGGCTGTCGACCACGCCGCCCGGCAGCAATGCCGGAAACTGCGCCTGCGCCCAGCGGATCACCTGGACGGCGGGGCTGTTGATCAGGACCTTTGCAGCGGGCGCCGTCCACAGCACGCGATCGATCAGGTCGTTCGGCCGGTACGCCGTGTCGGCGATTCCGTCGCCGTTCAGGTCGAATGCCGGGTTGTCGCTCCAGTAGTTGCCGCGTCCCCCGATCGACCAGTCCAGATGCCGGGTGCCGACATATTTTACCTGGTTGGCATTGCCGACGAAAGCATTCCCCGTGATTTCGTTGCCTTCGGAGCCGGCCGTGAAATGCACGCCGATGGCGCAGCGTTCGAACCAGTTGTTGCGGAACTTGTTGTGATTGGTGTTGTAGATGAACACGCATTTTTCCGGGCCGGTCTTGAGAGTGCCCGCCCGTTTCGTCTGCGGAAGCATGCCTCGCTCGTCGTCGGGACCATCCTCCGTCTTCTGTATCGTCGGGTTCAGCGGGCCGCCCATGACCCGATTGCCTTCGATATCGGCGTAGTTCGCGTAGTTGAACAGAAGTCCATAGTCGCGATCGTGATCGGAGCTGTTGCCTCGGATCACCAGACGGTTCGAATACATGATCGCGTAACCGACATGGTTGCCGATCGAAACGTTGCCGCTGACCTCGCTATCGTTGGTGTACATGTAGTGGACCGCGAAGCGAACCTGCTCGAAGCGGTTGTCGACGAAGCGGTCCTTGCTGGAGGAGATCGAGAAGATGCCGTCGCGGCCGTAGCGGAACGTGTTGTTCGCGATGGTGACGTCGGGCGCATTCCAAAGCGAGACGCCGTTGCCGGCTTCGCTGAGGCGCCCGCCGCGCAGTCCCTCGATTTCGTTGCGGACGATCCGGGAGCCCCTGGCACCATGCACATAGACGCCGAACAGGTTTCCGACCAGCCGGTTGTCCTCGATCGTCGCGCGCTCGGCCGTCTTCTGCAGGAAGATTCCGGAATTCATAGCCTGCAAATCGCGGCCGGACGCCCGGATGGTCATCCCGCGGATGGTGACATCGGGCGCGCTGACGGTGACGACGTTGTCGGCGCCGTCGCCGTCCAGTACCGTACCTTCGGTCCCGACCAGCTGCAGGGGACGGTCGATCCGGATCGAGCCGTGATATTCACCCGGTGCAAGTTTGACGACGTCGCCGGCACGCGCGCCATCCAGCAACGCCTGCAACGGCTGGCCTGGCGCAGCCGTCAAGGTCTCCGCTTCGGCGAAGCTGGACAATCCGGCGGCGACCAGCGCCGCCGGAAACATGCGTGACAGGTGACCCACGAGGTCGCTCCGATCAGACCGACTTCGGTTCGACGAGCATCCGGCCCTTCATCTCCATATGCATGGCGTGGCAGAACCAGGAGCAATAGTACCAGTAGACGCCCGGCTTGTCGGCCGTGAAGGTCACCGACGAGGTGGCCATCGGTCCGATCTCCATGTTGATGCCGTAGTTGACGATGCAGAAGCCGTGCGTCAGGTCTTCGACCGCATCGATATTGGTGATGAAGACGGTCACTTCGTCACCTTGCTTGACCTGGAACTGCTCAAGGCCATAGGCCGGCGCGGTCGACGTCATATAGACCCGCACCTTGTTGCCGTCGCGGATCACCTTGGAATCCGCCTCGAGATTGATGCCGTCGGCCTTGGCCTGCTTGACCGCATCCGCAAACATCGGATCCGCGCGGTCCCAGATCGAGATCGGGTTGATCTTGGAGCGGTGGACGATGGTCGCGTCATGCGGCTCGGCGAAGCTCGGGCCGTCGTGCACCAGTTTCATCTGATCGCCCGAAATGTCGATCAGCTGATCGTTCTCGGGCTTGAGCGGTCCGACGTTCAGGAAACGGTCCTTCGAGAACTTGTTCAGCGAGATCAGCCATTTTCCGTCGGCCTCCTTGGTCTGTCCCATCGAGCTATGGTTGTGACCGGGCTGATAGTGCACGTCGAGCTTCTGGAGGATGGGATTGACCTTCTCACCCTTGAAGGCCCGCTTGGCGAGGTCGATGTTCCACTTGCAGATCTGGCTGTCGAGGAACAGGGTGGTGTAGGCGTTGCCCTTGCCGTCATAGGCCGTGTGCAGCGGGCCAAGGCCGAGTTCGGGTTCTGCAACGACGACGTCGCGCGGCTTGATCTTGTCGTCGAACAACTGGTCGAACAGGCGGACGTCCATCACGGTCACGGTGGGCGAGAGTTTTCCTGCCGCCACGATGTGGATGCCGTCGGGAGCGGTGTTCATGCCGTGCGGATTGTTCGAGACCGGAACGTAGCGCGTGTAGGGCGAGCCCTTGCGGCCGTCGATCACGGGCACGCCGTTCATTTCCTTGAAGTCGCCCTTCTTCACGGCCTCCTCGATCCGCTTGATGTTGAAGAGGACGACCCAGTCCTGTTCGGCGGCGGTCATCTCAGCCAGTGTGACGCCTTCCTCGCCGTTGTAGCAGGTCGAGAAGGCGTATTTGCCCTGGTAGTCGGCGTCGACATTGTCGAGGTTACCGCTGACGATGACCTGCCAGGCCACCTTCATCGTGTCGCCGTCGATCGCGCTGAGCATCGAACGATACTGTTTGGGGTCGTCGAGGACCTTGCCGTCGTTGGGCAGGGGTACGCCATCCTCGCCATTGGCAAAGACATAGCCCGTGCGTGGATATTTCTGCACCCGCAAGCCGTGGACGGTATGCTGGTTCGGCAGTTCGATGATCTTGTCGCACTTCATGACGTCGAGCCGCACCCGCGCCACCCGGCTGTTGGCCTTGTCGTTCATGAAGGCATAGCGCCCATCATAGGTGCCGTCCGTGAACGAAATGTGCGGGTGGTGGAGATCGCCGTTCATGTAGGTGGCGCCGCGGCTCCTGAGGAATTCGCGCGTCGCGGGCTGCAGCCCTTCGGTCAGAACCTTGATGCTTTCATTGGTCTGGCCCCAGCCGGTCGCGCTGCAGCGGTTGAAGACCGGAACACGCATCAATTCGCGCATCGAAGGGAGCCCGACGATCCGCATCTCGCCGGATTGGCCGCTCGAGAAGAACACGTAATATTCGTCGAGCTCGCCAGGCGCGACCTCGGTCTTCTGCACGGCGGGCCTTGCCGCCGGTGCTTTCGGCGCAGGATTCTTGGTCTGCGCGTCCGCGGACGAGACGAATCCGTCCTTCATCATGGCTCCGCCGGCAAGCCCCATGCCCGCCGCGGCCGCCGTCGTTCCCAGCACTGTTCGTCGGCTGACGCCCTTTGCCTGTTCGTTCTCGCTCATGATTGCCTCCTCGGCTTCCGGTTCAGTCAGGTGGTGGAGAGATGGCGGGTGAAGCATCGACAGGCTTGCCGCCGGCGGTGATGACGGTCGCGGGACCCTTGCCGCCCGAGCGCATCGAGGGCGAGGACATGGCCGCGAACTTCTCGCGCTTGAGCCGCACCTGGATCATGTGCGGGCAGCGGTGATCGTCGTAGTAGAGTTCCTGGCAATGCATGCAGTAGATGCACTCATTGACGTTGATGTGCCCCTCGGGATGGATCGACTGCACCGGACACTCCTTGGCGCAACGTTGGCAGGGCGAGCCGCATTCTTCCCAGCGCCGCAGCCATTCGAAGGTCCGCATGCGGCCTGGAATTGCAAGCGCCGCGCCGAGCGGACAGAGGTAGCGGCAGAAGAAGCGCTCGATGAAGAGGCCGATGACGAGCAGGGCGACAGCGTAGGCCACGAATGGCCAGCCCCGCGAGAACTTCAGGATGATCGCCGTCTTGAACGGTTCGACCTCGGCAAATCGCTCGGCCATGTCGACGGAGTAGAGCGACAGGCCGAACAGTCCGAGAAAGATGATGTACTTGATCGGCCACAGCCGTTCATGCAGTCCCCACGGCACTGTGATTTGCGGCACCTTGAGCCACTTCGCGACAGTGTTGGTGAGCTCCTGCAGTGCGCCGAAGGGGCACAGCCAGCCGCAGAATGGGCCGCGGCCCCAGAACAGTAGCCCGCCAGCCGTCGCGGCCCACAGAATGAAGATCAGCGGAGCGGCGAGGAAGAATTCCCAGCGGAAGCCGGTCACCAAGGCATTGGTGAAGGTGACGACGTTGACGACGGAGAGCTGCGCGTTGGCGTACCAGCCGAGCCAGACCAGAACGAAGGCGAGATAGCCTCGCCGCACCCAGGTGTACAGAACCGGCCTGCGCACCAGCAGGTTCTGGAAGAAGAAGATGCCGGTGAGGGCGGCCAGCATGAACGCGGTGACGCCGATCGAGACCGTGCTCGACCGCCAGATCCGCATCCAAAGCGCCTCATCTGCCTCCGCGGGCGGTGGGGCCGCAGCTTTTGCCTGCGAGCGCGGAGGCGCCGCGCTCTCCGGCACCGTCACGGTACGCTGCTCGCGGCGTATGTAGCTGTCGGGCAGGGCGTAGTTGAGGTCGAAGGTCAGAAATGCCTTGTCGCGGCCGCCCAGACTCCGTTGCACCAGCAATTGAAGCTGCCACGGCTGGGTCGGATCCAGGGTGAACTCGGGAGGGGTGACGAACAGTCCGATTTCCCTGAACTCGGGCGCGCCGGCCGCTTCCAGTGCGCCAAGGCGGGTATGGTTGCGGTCGCGGAAGCGGGTGCTGTTGCCTTCCTGCAGGATCTCGATGCGATCGAAGATGCCGCCGCGTACGTAGGCCGAGCCCTTGAAGGAGTAGGGACCGTTGCCGGCGACGACGATCGCCTGCTGCCCGGGCTTCAGACTGTCCTTCAAGCGTCGATAGCCGTCCTCGCCGAGCAGGCTGCGGCCGATCGTAGGAGCGGTGACGAGCGCCACGTAGAGGTCGATGAAGCTGTCGCTCGCGTCACCTGGTTCCGGATACTGGCTCGCCGCAGCGCTGCCGGACTTCGCAAAGGCGTCGTTGACGTCACCGATGCCGAGATGAAGCCGGCGTATCGAGCCATCACCGACGAGGCTCTCCCAGTCGCGGATTTCGCTGTGTTCGAGATCGAGCGTCTTGATGACCGGGGGCAGGGCCGCCGACGCCGCAGCGCTGTCGCCGCCGCCGACGCGACCGCTTCGGATCAGCTTCGATGCCGCGCGGACGATGCTGTCGCCCATCACCAGCACGGTGACCGTCGCGCCGCTCACGATATCGACCTGCGGCGGCCTCTCGGCACCGCTTGCGACCGGCTTCATGTCCTTGCCGATCAGGGAGTTCATGGCTGCGACGATGCGGGCTTCGGGAATGCCGACCAGGACGATCGGCTCCTTGTGATCGACGAGCTTGACGCCGGTGATGACGCCCTTCGGATCGATGCCGGCCAGCAGGTGAATCGGTTTGCCGGAGTAGCCGACGGCATTCGCGAAATCGGAGTTGAGGAAGACGAATCCCTGGAGCTGGTCGCCGCGGTAGACCGGCACGATCGGCGGATCGCCTTGTGGCGGGCCGAAGCGATCCGCGCCGGGGAAAAACTCCGCAGGCGCGATCTTCGGCAAGTATGTCGGCAAATCGCCGGCGGCGCATGCGGGCGAAATATAAGTCAGACACAACAGCAGCCAGCTGGCGAGCGCTAGCGCTGCACGCCTTGCGAAGGCGGTATCGTCATCCGGTCGCTTCAACATGTCGATTCAAATGCGATCTGCGCAGCCAACCGGGCCGCGCGTGCCTTGACATTCTTCGTCGATGATTTGTCGCCGCTGACGTGCAAAACTCATCGCGTGCGACCACATCTGTCAAGCCCGCCGCAGAGATTTGCGCTCGCGCCGGAACGGATCAGGAATCTGCATTTGGAGTCCTTGCATGCCATTTCTACGCACTTCGTTGCTCAGTGCTGAGCCCGCAGGTGTATTGAAGTCTCTCGACGAGCTCTTTGCGCTAGCGCATGCAATGGAGCAGGAGGCGGCCTATCGGTATGATGCTCTTGCCGAAGATATGCGCGGGCAGGGCAAGGCCGATCTTGCGGACGTGTTCACGCGACTTGCTGCCGCCGAGCGCGAGCACGTCGACAGCGTCACACGGTGGTCGCAATCCCGATGCGGCAAAGGCCCGGATCCTGCCCTGGTGCGCTGGGAAGCGCCGGAACCCCTCGATCCGGAATCGGCCGCCGAAGTCAAAACATCCCGTTTGATGACGCCGTACCGCGCGCTCGCCATGGCGGTCCGCAACGAGGAACGCGCCTTCGCGTTCTGGTCCTACCTGGCAGCCTACTCGCATGATGCCGAGGTCAAGAAGGCGTCCGAGGCCATGGCCAGGGAGGAACTCGGCCATGTCGCCACGCTGCGGAAGGAGAGGCGCCGCGCGTATCATCGTCAACACGAACGGGATTCCGTCGAAGCATCCGCAGCGCCACAGCCGCCGATCGATGCGCGAAAGCTCGAGCTTCGTCTGGTTGCGCAACTAGCCGAGCTTGAGCAACGCCTGACCGGTCCAGCCGCCGTCCGGACACGGGAGATTCGCCAGCAGGCAGGCAAGATGGCCGCCGCCGCCGCCGGCTTCGGGAGCTTTCCGGCGTCCATGGAACGAAAGGATCCTCTGGAGATCGCCGAAGCCCTCGTCGATGGTTATCTCGACGGCGCCGAGCGCGCGAGCGACCCAGTCCACCTTGAAAGCCTGCAGCAACTTGCGGAGCAAGCGATATCGAGGCTGGCATGGCTGCGTTCGTTCTTGGCGAACTAGACCCGATGCAGTGCCGAGTCGCACGGCGGCTTCGTCGGCGCTGAGGCCGGCCAGTCCTCTGATGCAATACGAGCTCAGTTCGGGCGGGATCTGCTGACCGGCGGCAGGGCTGCTGGACCAGCATGGCCTAATCTCGAATTCGCATAAGGTATATTATGGAATATTTTTATATTCAATTTGATCAATCATTTAGAGGAAACTCCTGCTGCCGTATCTTCACTTGGGCGCCGATTTGGTCCGTGCCTCGACGATCGCCTCAGCTATTGACGGCTACTGTGCATGGGGTTGTTTTTCAGATTTTGAAATCGACCCCGTGTTCCGAAAGCCGATATTGCCGTGACCTTGTCCGGCTGCAATAAGCGGGGCCTCGCGAGATCGCAGATGACCTTCAGGCCGACCGTCCGTATAGGTTTGCATCTCAGAACAACAACAAACCTTCCGAGGAAGCAGACCCATGGTCTTTTCAACGCGCTTTTCCCGACGCACGCTTCTCAAGGCCTCCGCCGCGACCACGGTCCTGGGTGGCCTCAGTGCGCCCCATGTTGCCCGCGCCCAGAGCGCCGAGTTCACCTACAAATACGCCAACAACCTGCCTGACACCCATCCGATGAACGTGCGCGCCAGGGAGATGGCGGCGGAGATCAAGAGCGAGACCGGCGGCAAGTTCGACCTCCAGATCTTCCCGAACAACCAGCTCGGGTCGGACACCGACATGCTGAGCCAGATCCGCTCCGGCGGCGTCGAGTTCTTCACGCTGTCCGGCCTGATCCTGTCGACCTTGGTGCCGGCGGCGTCCATCAACGGCATCGGCTTCGCGTTCCCGGACTACAATACGGTCTGGAAGGCCATGGACGGCGACCTCGGCGCCCATGTCCGTGGTGAGATCAAGAAGGCCGGCCTCGAGGTCATGGACAAGATCTGGGACAACGGCTTCCGCCAGACCACGTCGTCGACCAAGCCGATCAACGGTCCGGACGATCTCAAGGGCTTCAAGATCCGCGTGCCGGTGTCGCCGCTGTGGACCTCGATGTTCAAGGCGTTCGACGCGGCCCCTGCCTCGATCAATTTCAGCGAGGTCTATTCGGCACTCCAGACCAAGATCGTCGAGGGCCAGGAGAACCCGCTCGCGATCATCTCGACCGCGAAGCTCTACGAGGTGCAGAAGTACTGTTCGCTGACCAACCACATGTGGGACGGCTTCTGGTTCCTGGCCAACCGCAGAGCCTGGGAAAAGCTGCCGCAGGACGTGCGCACCGTCGTCGCCAGGAACATCAACGCCGCGGCCGTCAAGGAGCGCGAGGATACCGCCAAGCTCAATGCCAACCTCCAGCAGGAACTCGCAACCAAGGGCCTGACCTTCAACCAGCCGACTGTTGGGCCGTTCCGGGACAAGCTGCGGTCTGCCGGCTTCTATGCCGAGTGGAAAGGCAAATATGGCGATCAGGCCTGGGACCTGCTGGAAAAGGCCGTCGGCAAGCTGTCGTAACGCGTCGGGGCCGTCATGGCTCATATCGAGATCGAGGTGACCGAAGTAACGGGCGAGGTGGCTGTGCAGTCCCCTCGCCGACCTTCGTTGCTGGGCTCAACGGAGCGCGTACTCGGCTTCCTCGTCGAGGTCCCGGCGGCGATTCTCGTCGTCGCCGAGATCGTGATCCTGTTTGCCGGCGTGGTCGCGCGCTACGGCCTGCACCGACCGCTGATCTGGTCGGACGAGCTCGCTTCGATTCTCTTCCTGTGGCTGGCGATGCTGGGCGCGGCGGTCGCATTCCGGCGCTCCGAGCACATGCGCATGACCGCGATCGTCGCGAGCGCGAAGCCTGCGATGCGGGCCTATCTCGATCTGGTCGCGACCTGCGCGGCGCTGGCGTTTCTTGCGCTGATCGTCTGGCCGTCCTGCGACTATGCTTACGAAGAGAGCTACATCACCACCCCGGCACTGCAGATCTCCAATATGTGGCGCGCTGCCGCACTGCCGGTCGGCATCGGCCTGATGGTGGCGTTCGCCCTGCTCCGGCTGCTACGCGCGGCCGACTACCGAATGGTTGCAGCCGCCGTGCTGTCGGTTGCGGTCGTGATCGGCGCATTCTGGCTGGCGGAGCCGTCGCTGCGGCCGCTCGGCAATCTCAACCTCGTCATCTTTTTCGTCGGCGTTGCAGGCTTCTGCGTCTTTGCCGGCGTTCCCATTGCGTTCGGCTTTGGCCTCGCCATCTTCGGCTATCTCGCGCTGACGACGCGGACGCCCGTCATGGTGCTGGTCGGGCGGATGGACGAGGGCATGAGCCACCTCATCCTGCTCTCCGTGCCCCTGTTCGTATTCCTCGGCCTCCTGATCGAGATGACCGGCATGGCGCGGGCCATGGTGGCGTTCCTGGCGAGCCTGCTTGGCCATGTCCGCGGCGGTCTACATTACGTGCTGGTCGGCGCGATGTACCTCGTGTCCGGCATTTCCGGCGCCAAGGCGGCCGATATGGCGGCCGTTGCGCCCGTGCTGTTTCCGGAGATGAAACAGCGCGGCGCCAGGCCCGGCGACCTCGTCGCGCTTCTGGCGGCGACGGGCGCCCAGACCGAGACCATTCCGCCGAGCCTCGTGCTGATCACGATCGGCTCGGTCACCGGCGTCTCGATCGCGGCGCTGTTCACCGGCGGCCTCTTGCCCGGCGTCGTGCTCGCGATCACGCTGTGCCTGCTGGTATGGTGGCGCTACCGCCGCGAGGACATGAGCCACGTTCGCCGCGCCACGGGTGGCGAGATCGCCAGGACCTTCATCGTCGCCCTGCCCGCGCTCGCGCTGCCCTTCGTGATCCGCTATGCCGTGGTCGAGGGCATCGCGACTGCGACGGAAGTCTCGACCATCGGTATCGTCTATGGCGCTCTCGTCGGCCTCCTCGTCTACCGCCGCTTCGACTGGCGGCGGCTGTTTCCGATGCTGGTCGAGACGGCCGCGCTGTCTGGCGCGATCCTCCTGATCATCGGCACGGCGACCGGCATGGCCTGGGGCCTGACCCAATCAGGCTTCTCGCGCTCGCTGGCGGCGGCCATGACCGGACTGCCGGGGGGCGCGGCGACCTTCATCGCCGTGTCGATCCTCGCCTTCACCATTCTCGGCAGCGTGCTGGAGGGCATCCCGGCGATCGTGCTGTTCGGGCCGCTGCTGTTCCCGATCGCCCGCGCCGTCGGCGTGCACGAGGTGCACTATGCCATGGTGATCATTCTCGCCATGGGTATCGGGCTATTCGCCCCGCCCTTCGGCGTCGGCTATTATGCCGCCTGCGCTATCGGACGCGTCGATCCGGCCGAGGGCATCAGGCCGATCTGGGGCTATATGCTGGCGCTGCTGGTGGGATTGATCATCGTCGCGATCTTCCCCTGGATTTCGATCGGATTCCTTTGAGGTGTTTTCAGGAGGGTGTCGATGAGTGAGCGGCAGAACCAGTACAATATCGGCCTCGACAAGACTCCCGCCAACTACGTGCCCCTGAGCCCCCTGAGCTTCCTCGCGCGCAGCGCCGCGGTGTATCCCGGTCATCTCAGCACGGTCTACGAGGGGCGCAGCTTCACCTGGGCGCAGACCCATGAGCGCTGCAAGCGATTTGCATCCTGGCTCGCGGGCAAGGGTATCGGCGTCGGCGACACCGTTGCGGCGATGTTGCCCAACATTCCGGCGATGAACGAGGCGCACTTCGCCGTGCCCATGACCGGCGCCGTGCTCAACGCGCTCAACATCCGCCTCGATGCGCCTTCGATCGCGTTCCAGCTCGACCATGGCGGAGCCAGGATCATCCTGGTCGATCCCGAATTTTCGGGCGTCATCACCGACGCACTGGCGCAGATGAGCGGGCCAAAGCCATTCGTGATCGATGTCGACGACGCCGCCTTCAAGGGCGGCAAGCGGATCGGCGAGATCGAGTATGAGGCCGCCGTTGCCCAAGGCGATCCTGGCTTCGCCGCGATCACGCCGAATGACGAGTGGGACGCGATCGCGCTGAGCTACACCTCGGGCACGACGGGCAATCCCAAGGGCGTCGTCACTCACCATCGCGGTGCCTACCTGAATGCGGTCAGCAACATCCTCGCCGGCAACCTCGGTCAGCATCCGGTCTATCTCTGGACGCTGCCGATGTTCCACTGCAACGGCTGGGG
>NZ_AJQE01000331.1 GCF_000261685.1 Bradyrhizobium genomosp. I (2014)
GCGCAAGGTCGAGCCGACCAAAATCTTCGAGCTGATCAAACAGCACGGCGTCACCCACATGTGCGGCGCGCCGATCGTCTACAATACGCTGATCAACGCGCCCGATGCGCCGAAAGGCAGTGCGGCCCGCCGCGTCGTCGGCCTGATCGCAGGCGCCGCGCCGCCTGTCGCGGTGCTGGAAGGCGCCGAAAGCATCGGCATCAAGCTGACGCATGTGTACGGTCTGACCGAGGTCTACGGCCCCGCCTCCGTCTGTGCCGAGCAGCCCGGCTGGGACGACCTTCCCGCTCCCGAGCGCGCGCGCATGAAGCGCCGGCAGGGCGTGCCCTACCCGCTCGAGGAAAGCGTCACCGTCATCAACCCGCAAACGATGAGGCAGGTGCCGCGCGACGGCGAGACCATCGGCGAGGTCATGTTCCGCGGCAACATCGTGATGAAGGGCTATCTCAAGAACGAGAAGGCAACGAAGGAAGCCTTCGAGGGCGGCTGGTTTCACACCGGCGACCTCGGCGTGCTCGACGAGCACGGCTACGTCATCATCAAGGACCGCTCCAAGGACATCATCATCTCCGGCGGCGAGAACATATCCTCCGTCGAGGTCGAGGACATTCTCTACAAGCACCCGGCCGTGCTTTTCGCAGCCGTGGTCGCAAAGCCCGATCCGAAATGGGGCGAAGTGCCCTGCGCCTTCGTCGAACTGAAGGAAGGCGCAAGCGCGAGCGAGGCCGACATCATCGCCTTCTGCCGTTCGCACATGAGCGGATTCAAGACGCCAAAGGCGGTCGTGTTCGGGCCTATCCCGAAGACCTCGACCGGCAAGATCCAGAAATTCCTGCTGCGCAACGAGGTCGGATCAGCAAAGGCGATCTCGGCCTAAACATCGTCTGGAGGGTCTTCCGCCCGCACGTCTGAATACGGCGAGCGGAAGACCTTGCCCCTCACATCTTCTTGTAGGCGTCGACCACCGCCTGGCCATCAGGCCCTGCCTTCTTGAGCCAGTCGGCCGTGAGCTGATCGCCGATCTTCTGGAAGCCGGCCTTCAGTGCCGGGCTCGGCGGCTCGACGGTCATGCCTTTCGCCTTGAGCTGGTCGATGTACCAGGTGCTCTTGTCCTGCCAGGCCTTCCAGCCGCGGGTTTCCGCGGTCGCGGCAGCCTTGAGTATGGCCTCCTGGGTCGGCTTGTCGAGCGCGTCGAAAGCGGCCTTGTTGACGAAGGTGTAGTCTTTCGGAATCCAGGCCTGCACGTCATAGAAGTATTTTAGCGACTCCCAGGCCTTTGAGTCGTAGCCCGTTCCGCCGGACGACATGAAGGAATTCACCACGCCGGTCGCAAGCGCCTGCGGCAGCTCGGCCGCCTGGATCGTGACCGACTGCGCGCCGACCAATTCGCCGATCCGCGCCGTTCCGACGTTGTAGGCGCGCCATTTCAGGCCCTTCATGTCCTCGATCGTCGCGAGCGGCTTGTTAACATAGACGCCCTGCGGTGCCCACGGCACGACGAACAGCAGCTTGAGACCCTGTGCATCGAGCTTCTTGACGATCGCAGGCTTGGAAGCCTGATACAGCTTCATCGCGTCCGGGAAGCTGGTCGCCAGGAACGGCACGACGTCGATGCCGAACATCGGATCCTCGTTCTCGTGGATCGACAGCAGCACCTCTCCCATCTGCGCCTGCCCGGTCACGACAGCGCGCTTGATATCCGGTGCCTTGAACAGCGAAGCGCCGGGATGAACGGTGATCTGAAGCTTTCCGGACGTGGCAGCTTCGACGTCCTTGGCGAAGGCGACGAGGTTTTCGGAATGCGGATTGTCGGCAGGATAGGCTGCCGGCAGATTCCATTTGGTTTGCGCCAAGGCGGGCGTCGCGGCCGCCACCACGCCGGCGGTCAAGAATGCGCGAAATAAACGTGACATCATCGGGTTTCTCCTCACAGCCAATTTGAACACCTCGTACGCTCAGTCTGGGAAAGCCAGCTTGGGCAAGAACATGACGATCTGCGGATACTCCGTGATGATGAACACGGCAGCGAGCAGCAGCATGAAGAACGGAAGCGCTGCCCGCGCAACGGTCAACGTATCACGACCGCTCATGTTCTGGAGCACGAAGAGATTGAATCCAACCGGCGGCGTGATCTGCGCCATCTCCACGTGAATGATGAGATAGACGCCGAACCAGACCAGGTCGAGCCCGGCCTGCTTGACCATCGGCAGCACGATGACGGCGGTCAGGACGATCATCGAGATGCCGTCGATCAGGCATCCCAGGATGATGTACATGATGCTCAGATACAGCGCGAGCATGCTCGGCGTGAGTTGCTGCCCCTGGACCCAGGTGGCGAGCGCGGCCGGAATGCCCGTATAGGCCATCGCGGCCGTGGTGTAGGCCGCACCCGCCAAGATCAGCATGATCATGCAGGTCAGGCGCGTCGCGCTCATGATGCTCTCGAGGAAATTCTTGCGCGTGAGCGTGCCGCTCCACCACGCCAGCAGCAGCGCGCCCGTGACGCCCCATGCGGCGCATTCCGTGGCGGTCGCGAAGCCCAACACGAGTGAAAGAAACACGGCCAAGATCAGAAGCAGGCAGGGCGCGAGCTTCGCCGACTCGCGCAGCTTCTGCCGGAACGGCATCGGCGGATCGCGCGGGGGAACCTTTTTGGGATTGAGCAGCGACCAGATGATGATGTAGCCCGAATAGAGCACCATCACGAGCACACCCGGCAGGAATCCGCCGAGGAACACCTGGAGCACGGAGACGTTCGCCGTGACCGCGTAGACCACCATCGGGATCGACGGCGGAATCAGGAGGCCGAGCGTGCCGGCGCCTGCGAGCGATCCGAGGCTCAAGCCCTTGTCATAGCCGCGCTTGTCGAGCTCGGGCAGCGCGATCTTGCCGATGGTCGCGCAGGTCGCCGCCGAAGAACCCGACACCGCGGCGAAGATGCCGCAACCAACCACGTTGACATGGGTCAGACGCCCGGGCAGCCACTGAACCCAGGGCGACAGCCCGCGGAACATCTCTTCCGACAATTTGGTGCGGAAGAGGATCTCGCCCATCCAGATGAACAACGGCAGTGCGGCCAGCGTCCACGACGAGCTGGCGCTCCACGTGGTGGTGGCGAGCACGGCGCCGAGTGGCAGGCTCGTCGTCAGCGCCATCGCCACGAAGCCGACGAGCCCGAGCGAGACCGCGATCCAGACGCCGCTTCCGAGCAGCAGGATCATGACGCCGAGCAGGACGAACGACAGCTCGATCATGCCGAGATTGGCCATGGTCAACCTCCGCCGCCCTGCGAGACGCGCTCGATGAATTCGTCCGGCGTCTCGTCCGGCGAGCCCTTCTCGTAGCTCGGCCGGTTGCCCCTGACGACGTTGATCATTTCATCGACCAGCGCAATCGACAGGATCGCGAGACCGCCGGCGAAACCGAGCTGGGGAATCCAGAGCGGAAGCGCGACCACGCCCTGCGCCACATCGTTGAAGCGCCAGGAATCATAGGTCATCTGCGCGGCATAGCGGGTGAAATAGAGAATGAAGGCGGTGGCGATACCGAGCGCCACGATCTCCGCGATCTGCTTGGTCCGCCCGTGCAGACGTTCCAGCAGCAGGCCGACGCGGATCATCTCTCCGCGCTTGAAGGTGTGAGCGAGACCGAGGAAAGCCATCGCGGCCATGCACCAGGACGCGAAATCATCGCCGGCGGGAATGTTGATCGCAAATTGGCGCCCGACCGACATGACCATCATGATTGCGAAGATCGCGACCAGGAAGACGCCGGCGGCGTAACCTGCCCCGAGATAAAGCAGATCCAGGGCGCGGCGCGCCGGTCCCCGAGCAGTCAGGTCATCCCCTGCCAACGCGATCCCCATCCTCACTCGAGGCGATTCAATCGACACCCGCAATCGCACGTCGGATTGCCGGTCTTGCTTGAATATCGCCCCCACCCAACGCCTGTCTTTCAGACGTTAGATCAACATGATGAGGCCGGCGCAAGCAAAGAGTGTGCCGCCGGGGCCCCAGAATTTCCACCAGAGGTTCAGTGCGTCTCCAGCCGCAGCCCGTCATAGGCCGGCACCACGCCCGCGGGCAGCGACTGCCTGATGACTTCGTAGTCGACGTCGGCGGTCATGTTGGTGATGACCGCACGCTTCGGCTTGAACCGCTCGATCCACGACAGCGCATCGTCGATGCTGAAATGGCTGACATGGCTGGTGTAGCGCAGGCCGTCGACGATCCAGAGATCCAGGTTTTCCAGTGTGCCCCAGCTCTCGCGCGGGATGTCGTTGAGGTCGGGTGTGTAGGCGGCATCCCCGATGCGATAGCCGAGCGCGGGAATGTTGCCATGCTGCACCAGGAAGGCAGTCATCGTCACGGCGCCACCCTTCCCCAGAATGGTCTGGCTCTCGCCCGCCTCGATCGAATGCCGCGTCAGGATCGGCGGATAGTCGCTGCCCTCCGGCGAGATGAAGCAATAGGAGAATCGCGACAGGATGTCCTTGGCGGTCGACTGGTTGAAATAGGTCGGGATGCGCCGGCGCATGTGCATGACGACCGAACGCAGATCGTCCATGCCGTGGGTCTGATCGGCGTGCTCATGCGTCAGGAACACCGCGTCGATGTGGTCGACATTGGTCGAGAGCAGCTGCTCGCGCAGGTCCGGCGAGGTGTCGATCACGATGCGCGTGGTGCCGTGCTCGGAGGCACGCTCGACCAGCAGCGAGCAGCGGCGACGGCGGTTCTTGGGGTTGTTGGGATCACAGGCACCCCAGCCGAGCGCCGGGCGCGGCACGCCGGCGGAGGAACCGCAGCCCAGGATCGTCAGCGTCAGCGTCATGTGGCTCCCAGTCTCACGCTTTCACCTTCGAGAACAGGCGGAAGAAGTTTTCGCTTGTCTGGCGCGAGATCTCGTCAAATGACACGCTGCGCGTCTCGGCGAGCACCTTTGCGACCTCGACCACATAAGCGGGTTCGTTGCGTTTGCCCCGGAACTTGCCCGGCGCAAGATAGGGCGAGTCCGTTTCAACCAGGATACGATCGGATGGCAGCTCGGCCGCGAGCATGCGCAAGGCTTCCGATTTCTTGAAGGTCAGGATTCCCGTGAAACCGATATAGAGTCCGAGCGACACTGCCTTCAGCGCCAGCTCGCGCCCGCCGGTGTAACAATGCAAGACGGCGCGAAACGAGCCCCTTGCCGCCTCGTCTTCCAGAATACGTGCGCAGTCCTCGTCGGCCTCGCGGGTGTGGATCACCAGCGGCAGGCCGGTGGCGCGGGCGGCGGCGATGTGGGCGCGAAAGCCCCTCGCCTGCGCCTCCGGCGAGCCGTTGTCGTAGAAATAGTCGAGCCCTGCCTCGCCGAGCGCGACGACCTTGGGATGCTCCGTCAAGGCAACAAGCTCGTCGGGGGCAATTCCGTCCTCCTCGTCCGCGTTGTGCGGATGGGTGCCGACCGAGCAATAGACGTCGTCATAGCGTTCGGCGATCGCGAGCAGGTTCCTCAGCCGCCGCACCCGCGTCGAGATCGTGACCATGCGCGCGATGCCGGCCGCGCGCGCCCGCGACACGATCCCGTCGAGATCTTCCGCAAAGTCGGGAAAATCCAGGTGGCAGTGGCTGTCGACCAACATCGTGCGAACGCCTCTAAAGCATGATCCGGAAAAGTGCGAAGCGGTTTTCCCTCGCGACAAACGCGGAACGCGTTTGCGCGGAGATCATGCGCAAACAACACCCTAAAGCGCGATGACGATTCATCCAAATCCCATCGCGCTTTAGGCCGCCGGCTCGACGTAGCGCGGGAACGCCGGCATCGGCGCCGGCAGCGTCGAACCGGGTGCGATACGCCTGGCGCCGCCGAGCACGGCGAAATTGCGCTCGGTTTCGGGGATGCCGAGGCTGTCGAGCAGCTTGCCCGAGGCGGAGGGCATTGCTGGCTGAGCAAGAATTGCGATCTGGCGCACGACTTCGGCGGTGACGTAGAGCACCGTCTTCTGCCTGGCAGGATCCGTCTTGGCGAGCGCCCACGGCGCCTCGCCTGCAAAATAGCGGTTGGCCTCCGCGACCACCGCCCAGACGGCGCTGAGCCATTGATGGATCTGTTGCGTCGCCATGGCCTCGCGCGACGCGGCGATCATGCCGTCGGCCATCGCCAGAATCGCCTTGTCGTTGTCGCTGAAGTCGCCGGGCTCGGGCAGCACGCCGCCGAACTGCTTGGCGATCATGGACAGCGAACGTTGCGCGAGATTGCCGAGATCGTTGGCGAGGTCGGCATTGATACGCGCCACGATGGCCTCGTGGTTATAATTGCCGTCCTGGCCGAACGGCACCTCGCGCAGGAAGAAATAGCGCATCTGGTCGACGCCGTACTGGTCCGCGAGGTTGAAGGGATCGACGACGTTGCCGACCGACTTCGACATCTTCTCGCCCCTGCTGAACAGGAAGCCGTGGGCATAGACCCGCCTCGGCAGGGGGATTCCCGCCGACAGGAGGAAGGCCGGCCAATACACCGCATGGAAGCGGATGATGTCCTTGCCGATGATGTGCACGTCGGCAGGCCAATAGCGCCAGTTCTTGTCGCTCTCATCGGGGAAGCCGACGCCGGTGATGTAGTTGGTCAGCGCGTCGACCCAGACATACATCACGTGCTCTTCGTCGCCCGGCACCTTCACGCCCCAATCGAAGGTCGTACGCGAGATCGAGAGATCGCGCAGGCCGCCTCTGACGAAGCTCACCACCTCGTTCTTGCGGGAGTCCGGCCCGATGAAATCAGGGTGATCCGCGTAGAGCCTGAGCAGCTTGTCCTGGTAGGCAGACAGACGGAAGAAATAGCTCTTCTCCTCGACCCATTCCACCGGCGTGCCCTGCGGACCCAGGCGCACGCCGTCCTCGTTCACGCGCGTCTCGTCCTCGGCGTAGTAGGCCTCGTCACGGACCGAGTACCAGCCCGAATAGGTGTCGGCATAGATGTCGCCGTTCGCTTCCATGCGCCGCCAGATCTCCTGGCTGGAGCGGTGATGCTGCTCCTCGGTGGTGCGGATGAAGCGGTCGAACGACACGTTCAGACGCTCGTCCATCTCCCTGAAGCGGCCGGCATTGCGTGTCGCGAGCGCGGAGGCGGACATGCCTTCGCTGGCCGCCGTTTGAATCATCTTCTGACCGTGCTCGTCGGTGCCGGTCAGGAAGAACACGTCCTTGCCGTCGAGCCGCGCAAAGCGCGCCAGCACGTCGGTTGCGATCGCCTCATAGGCGTGGCCGATATGCGGGCTGCCGTTGGGATAGGCGATCGCGGTCGTGATGTAGAAGACGTCGTCGCGCGCGGGCGCGACCATGGGCGCCGCGGCTTGCGGAGCCGCGACGGGATTCGGCGCACGCGGGGCCCTGGGTTTCGATACCTTGGGCTTCACAGCCTTCGGCGGCGCGACGACAGGAGCCGGTGCGGCGGTCACGGCAGGCGCCGCCGCCTTTTTCGCAACCGTCTTCGCCGGAGCCGCGGCCGGCTTTTTGGCAGCTGATTTCGTCGAAGCCTTCTTGGCGAGGACCTGCTTCGTCGCGGCCTTCTTGCCGGCCTTCCTTGCCGCGCTCTTCTTCACGCTCTTCTTGGCGGCAGTCTTCTTGGTCTTCTTGACCTTCCTGTCGGCCTTGCTCGCCCGCGCCTTCACGGTCTTTTTCGCAGCTTTCTTGGCAGCCTTCTTGGCAGCTTTCTTGTCGCTCTTGCGTTTGACGGTCTTCCTAGCTCGCGTTGCCACCACGAATTCCTTTACCGGCTTGTCCGAAATTTGGAAACGAACCTGCGTTAGGTTGTTGTTTTGCGCATGATCTTTTCGGAAAACCGCTCCGCACTTTTCCGGATCATGCTCTAGCGCGTTGCGTCCGCCAGCCAGCCGAACACCGAGAAGACCAAGGGCTTGCGCTCCAGATTGTAGGTTTCGGTGTCGCGCGCGGCGCGGATGATCTTTTCCCATACCTCAGCTAGGCGCGCAAGGCGCGGCAGGTTCTGGTTGGCATTGGCCTCATCCGCATGCAGCCTCTCGGCGATCCAGCGGTCGATGCCGTCGATGAAGGCGGCAAGCGCGACGCGATCGCTGGTGCCGAGTGAATCGCCGAGCGTGTGCAATTCGCGCGGATCGACCTGCGGCAGGCGCGCGAGCAGCGCCGCCGTGCGCTGCTGAAGCTTCAGGGCGTCGCCGCCGAGCAGCGTCAGGGCCCGTGCGACGCTGCCCTCGGAGGCTTCCGCCGCCTCGCGCAGCGCAGGATCGTTCGGATCAAGCTCGGCCGCCGAAGCTGCAGCCCCGATCACGTCGTCCGTGGCGAGCGGACGCAGGCGCAGCTTGCGGCAGCGTGACTGGATCGTGGCGAGCACGCGCGCGGGCGCGTGGCTCACCAGAAGGAACAGCGATTGCTGGGGCGGCTCCTCGAGAATCTTCAGAAGCGCGTTAGCCGCGTTTGGATTGAGCTCGTCGACGGTGTCGACGATGCAGACGCGCCAGCCTTCGGCTGCCGCGGTCGAGCCAAAGAACGCGATCGTCTCGCGCGTCTCGTCCACCGTGATCACGGTGCGCATCACGCCGCGATCATTGGCGGTTCGCTCCAGCGCCAGCAGGCCGCCATGCGAGCCGGCCGCCACCTGCCGCGCAACGGCGTCGTCAGGATCGATCGCAAGGTCTTCGGCGTGCTGCACGGCGGCTGCCAGCGGCTGGGAATGGGCGAGCACGAAGCGCGCCATGCGATAGGCCAGCGTTGCCTTGCCGACCCCTTGCGGCCCGCCGATCAGCCAGGCATGTGGAATGCGCCCGCTGCGATAGGCCGCAAGCAGCGCGGCCTCGGCCTCACGATGGCCGAACAGCCGGGATGTCTCGCGCGGATGCGGAATGGCGGCTTCGCGCTCGGCCTGACGCGGGCTCATGCTGAAATGACCGATGCAGGCGTCGGGAGCAGACGCTCGCGCAACGCGGTCCAGACGCGCCCGGCGACCGTGTCGGGATCGGAATTGGCGTCGATCAGCACGCAGCGCGCGGGATCCTCCGCAGCGATTTTGCGATAGGCTTCGCGGAGACCCTCGTGGAAGCTCAGCTTCTCGGCCTCGAACCTGTCAGGCGTGCCGCTGCCGCGGCGCGCGGCGGCGCGTTGCAGGCCAATCTCGACCGGCAAATCGAGGATGATGGTGAGGTCCGGCTTGAGATCGCCGATGGTGACCCTTTGCATGGCGTTGATCAGGCCGGCCGGTACGCGGCCAAGGCTGCCCTGATAGGCCCGAGTCGAGTCGGCGAAGCGGTCGCACAGCACCCAAGTGCCCTGGTTGAGCGCAGGCTGGATCACGGTGCGGACATGGTCATCGCGTGCAGCGGCAAACAGCAGCGTCTCCGCCTCGGGGCCGAGCAGCTTGCCCATGCCCGACAGGACCAGATGGCGCATGATCTCGGCACCCGGCGAGCCGCCCGGCTCACGCGTGACCCGGATGCGCAGCTTTGCCGCCTTGAGGCGGTCGGCGAGCTTCTTGATCTGGGTCGACTTGCCCGCGCCCTCGCCGCCTTCAAAGGTGATGAAGCGTCCGCGTCCGGACGGCCGCTGTGCCGCGCTCTCACTCATGATCAGAGCTTCTCGGCGCCCGCGCGGAACATGCCGATCACGAGCTCGCTGGCGCCGTCTATCGCGCGGCGCATGGTCGAACCGGTGCCGATCGCTTCGGCCGCAAAGACCGGCGTTTCGACGGCGATGTTGCCGCTGCGCCAGACCCTGACCACGCCGACCTGCTGGCCGGCCTCGACCGGTGCGCGCACCGGGCCGCGATAGACGATGCGCGCTATCAGCTTGTCGCTGCCATTCTTGTGCACCATCACCTTCACCGGCGTCCTGGCGACGAGCTTGACCCAGCGGCTCTCGCCGCCGAACACCTTGGCGTAGCCGACGGGCTGCTCGGCCGCCATCAGGATGCGGGTCTCAAAATTGCGGAAGCCCCATTCCAGCATCTTCTTGGCTTCCGTGGCGCGATCCTCGGGATCTTCTAGTCCATTGACGACGACGATCAGACGCGTGCCGTTCTGCACGGCCGAGCCTACCATGCCATAGCCGCCTTCCTTGGTGTAGCCGGTCTTTAGACCGTCGGCGCCTTCCATCGAATTGAGCAGCGGATTGCGGTTGAACTGGCGGATCTTGTTCCAGGTGAACTCCTTCTCGCCGAACAGTTTGTAGAATTCGGGGAAGTCGAGAATGATATGCCGGGCGAGGATGGCGAGCTCGCGCACCGTCATTTTGTTGGCGGGGTCGGGCAGCCCGTTGGAGTTACCGAAGGTCGACTTGGTCATGCCGAGTTCGCGTGCGCGCCTGGTCATGTAGTCGGCAGCAAAGATCTGCTCATTGCCCGCCATGGCTTCGGCGAGCGCGATGCAGGCGTCGTTGCCGCTCTGGATGATCGCGCCGTGGAGGAGATCGTCGACCGAGACCTTGCTGTTGATGGCCGCGAACATGGTCGAGCCGCCCGAGGGCGCGCCGCCCCGGCGCCAGGCATTCTCGCTGATCCGGTACTCGTCCGTCAGCTTGACGTCGCCCTTCTTGATCGCATTGAAGACGACCTCGGCGGTCATCAGTTTCATCATGCTCGAGGGCGCACGCAGCTCGTCGGCGTTCTTCTCGAACAGCACGCTGCCTGAGGAGGCTTCGATCAGGATCGCAGTCGGGGCATCGCCATCGAAGCCGGCCTCTTCCGATTTCTTGGCGCCCTGGACGCTCTGGTTGGCGGCATGGATCGTCCCGCCCCAGCCGATCCCCGCCACCAGAGCCGCAGCAATCAGCCCGCGGGCCAGCGTTCCGGCGGTGAGCCGGTTGCGACGAAGCAAGGGAAGACGAAATGCCATGGCGAAGCCCTGAGAGAGGCGTTCTAACAGTTGGAACAGATGCGAACAACACGCGGTTGGACGCTTGCCCCCGAGATTGCACGATTCTCCTCGCGCCCCTATCGTGGCGCCTTATGTTTCCCGACCAAACCCCTGAAACAAGGCGGAAAAGCGAATGTCCTCAACCCGCATGATCAAGGCCAACGGGGTCGAGCTGTTCGTCCGCGAAGCCGGCCAGGGTCCGCTGGTGGTGCTGTGCCATGGCTGGCCGGAACTGTCCTACTCCTGGCGCCATCAGATCCCTGCGCTCGCCAAGGCCGGATTTCATGTGGTTGCCCCCGACATGCGCGGCTACGGCCAGAGCGCGGCGCCGCCTGACGTTGCGGCCTACTCGATCTTCGATACGGTCGGTGACGTGGTCGGTCTCGTCCAGGCACTCGGCGAGCCCAAGGCGATGGTGATCGGCCACGATTGGGGCGCACCGGTCGCCTGGCACGCGGCACTGTTCCGGCCCGACCTCTTCACTGCGGTCGCGGGCCTGAGCGTGCCTCCGCCGTTCCGCGGCCGCGGCAGGCCGCTCGACCTGTTGCGCCAGGGCGGTATCACCAACTTCTACTGGCAGTATTTCCAGGCGCCCGGCGTCGCCGAAGCTGAGCTCGAGCGAGACGTTGCCCGCACCATGCGGATTGTGCTTGGAGGGCGCGGCCTCGCCGATCCCTCCGCTGCCATGTTCGTGCATGAGGGCAAGGGCTTTCTCAGCCACGCCACCTCCGAAGAGCCGCTGCCCATCTGGCTCAGCGAGGCTGATCTGGCCTATTTCACCGAAGCCTTCCGCAAGTCCGGCTTCCGCGGCGGGCTGAACTGGTACCGCAACATCGACCGCAATTGGGAACTGACCGCGCCCTGGCAGGACGCGCAGATTCACCAGCCGTCTCTGTTCATCGCAGGCTCAAAAGACGCGGTGATCACCGGGCTGATCGGAGCCAAGCGCGTCAACGAACTCGAGCGGGTGCTGCCCAATCTCAAGGGCAAGCTGATCATCGAGGGCGCCGGCCATTGGGTGCAGCAGGAGCGGCCGGACGAGGTGAACGCGGCCCTGGTGACGTTCTTGAAGGAAAGCGCGGCTCAGTAGAGCCCCCGGCCGCTCAGGATGCTCCGGGCCTCCGCAGCGCCATCGGCCGTCGAGGCTGCGCTTCGGGCGGCGTAGCGGCTGTCCTCGTCATAGGACACCGCGCGGGCGTTCTGGAGCGCCCGGCCCCGGCTGCGGCTCGACGCCGACATGTCCGAGGTCGCATTGAGCGATGCCATGTCGGCCGAGGTGTTGCCGAGATTGTAGGGCCGTCCCTCCGGCATCGGGATGTCGCCGCGAATGGCGCCGCGGCTCGACGAGGGCAATTCCGGCACGAAGGGTTTGGCAGACGCGACGCGGACCATCGAGGGCGACGGCGCCGGGACGCCTGTGCGCAAGGTTGCCATCAGCTGGCGGTCATCGGAGCCTTCGAGCGGCGCGCGGCCGACATATTCGACGCGGACCCTGGCGACGCCATTACCTTTGAATTCAAGGAGTTCGGCGGCCTTGTTCGAAACATCGATGAGGCGGTTGCCGTGATACGGCCCGCGGTCATTGACGCGGACGATCAGCGACTTGCCGTTCGAGATATTGGTCACCCGCGCGTAGGACGGCATCGGCAGGGTCGGATGCGCCGCGGTCAGCGAGGTCATGTCGAACACTTCGCCGTTGGCGGTCAAGCGGCCGTGGAAATCGTCGCCGTACCATGACGCCATGCCCTCGGCGCGGTAGTTGACGTCCTCCTCCGGCACGTAGGTCCGGCCCGCCACGACATAGGGCTTGCCGACGCGGTAGGTGCCGCCGCCCTTCGGGACGGGATCGCCCCAGGCCACGACCCGGGGGCTCGAGGACACGCCGTATTTCGGATCAACGCGGCTGGCGAACTTGTTGGAGGAGGCGCAGTTGGCAAGCGCAACGCAGGTTGCGACCACCGCAACACCGCGCGCGGCTCGCAAAACCGAATCTGACCGTCGGATCCCCATGCGCCCCAAATACCACTTTGCCGGAGGCATCCCTCACCCGCCTTCGCAACGGGGAGCGCTGTCCGGTCATCTGATTCCGAGGCGGCCCACCACCGCGTTGGAAGTGGTAAGGATAACGCAACCGGAACACGGCGGAAATGGGGAGCCCGCAGCGATCACGCCGGGATGGTAAACGACAGGTTCGCTTTCCCCGCTGATCTACGGAACCTGCGCACCCCGCTCTGTGCCAGGGCTGGACAAGCTGTTGCGCCAAATCCTCACTCCACCCCCATTGTCACGCCGCTCACCGAAATTCTTTTGACTGTGCAAGGCCGCACGCGTTTTCTCGGATGGCAGGGGCGGATTGGAATTTTAACGATGATCGAGACGGTTTCGGCACTGATGGGTCTGGTAAGCGCGGGGATCTTCCTGGCCCATGCGTTCGAAGGTTACCGCACGAGGGCCTGAGGCACTCGCGCGGGCGGCAAGCATCACCTCTTTCAAGGCGGCACGTTCGGGCAATTTTGATCGATCCGATCGAGCATCGAGGACGAGAGCGGCAGGTGTCCCATGCGCAACCATGATCTCGTATCCGATGGCTTCCTGGCACTGACCGCGGGCGGCTTGGTGCTGCTCTGCTCGAGCCTCGTAGCCCTGGCGTTCGCCTAAGTCCCTCTCTCATTCTCTGACGGCAATCTCCCTCGCGATGCTGCGCGCAACGTTGTCCGTTGACCGCTGGCGCGGGGTCACACGTGCTCAGCGCAGCCCCAACAACGAACGGCGGTACAGGCCGTCGCGGGCCTCGTTCAGGCAAACGAAGCTGCCGTCAAATCCCTCGCCGTATCGCTTCTGCCCCTTGCGATAGTAGACGCCTTTCCTGAAATCGAGCCAGACGACCCTGTCGTGCGGACAATGCCGCTGCGCCTGCGCCTCGTAGCGAAACGGCGTCAGCGGTGTCGCCGAAACTTCGGTCCCAACTGCGAGCGCGGCAGCCAGCGCGATCCCGACGAACCATTTGCCAAAGCCGCTTCGAGACACTCCCCGCCTCCTGATCCATGCCGTACGACGGCCGCGCAACACGATAGCACGTAACGGCATGATCTCGCCGCGGCCGGGTTGCTGCCGACGATCTACGGCTCACGCTGGCTGCAACTGCGCTCTTTCTCGGCCCGATCGTGGCGGGGCGCGCGAGCATGCCGAACAAGGCATGGCGGCCGTCCTCACCTGTCTGTTTCGAGCTGCTGCAACGCCTGATGCAAACACTCCTGGAGCTTTTGGGCGACCTCCTCGCGCGCGACGCCCTTGCCCGCGAGATCGGCCGACACCTTGTCCAGGACCTCGTCCATCGTCCGGTCTTCCAGATGGTCCGTCACCAGCGTCCCTGCGTAGCCCGCCGCGGCATCGCCGCTAAGGCCGAGCTGGCCTGCGGCCCAGAGCCCTAGGAGCTTGTTGGACCGGGCCGTGGCCTTGAACACGAGTTCCTCGTCGTGGGCGAATTTGGCCTCAAAGCCCTGCTCGCGCTTGTCGAACGTGGTCATGGTCAGCTCCATTGCGCTCTTCGCTGAAGGGTGTCGGACCGGCTGGAAGCAAACGTCTCCGTGATTCAGGTCAGTTGGGAAGCTGAAGCTTCCGGCGGAAGGCGAACGCCGTCAAGCCTGCAGACGCGATCGAGGCGCAATCGCGCCGCGGGGCATTTGCAGAGGCCGTCGAGGCGTTCAAGCTGGCCTCGCGTTCAAGGGGGATGTCCATGCGGCACTGGCGAGCCGCAATTCGCCGGGAGAAGCGATTCAGGGATTGGGCCGCGAGCGCGTTCGCTCAGTCCTTCGGCGCCGCCGCTTCACGCGCCAGCCGCTCGGCCCTCAGCCGTTCCTTGTTGGCATAAAACGCCTTCTGCGCCGCTTCATGGTCGCGCATGGCCTTCTCGGCCTCGATCCGGCGGGCGGCATCGCGCGCCTGGCGCTGTTCGGGGGTCAGGGGTTTGCGTCGGAAGGAAAGGTCTTCAGTCATGACGAGACAACCCGGCGGCGAGGAAAGAGTTCCGCATGGCCCCGCCGAAGGCATAGGCGTGGACATGAAATCCGCGAAAACAACCCCATGCACAGTAGCTAAGTCTCGCTGGCGCAACGTCTTTTGCAGTCGCCAGATCGCATCTCGGATTGAGATTGAGGTGCCGTGCACATTCCACGTCATGAAGCGCATCGGCGCCGTCAGCGCCTCCCGGCGAGCCAGGTCGCGACGAACTGCGCGCCCGCGCAGATCCCGAGCCAACCCAGAAACGCCAGTGCGAGCAGTAAAGCGTTGCTCCAGGACGCGTTCCTGGCCAGATCTGCGATCTGAGCTCCCAGAACGGCCATGGCGAGAATCCCGGGCGTGATACCCAGCAGCGTGCCAATCATGAAGTCACGAAGCGGCAGCGTGCTCGCACCAGCCACGACATTCACCACCGTGTACGGTGCGATGGGAATCATCCTGATGACGACGACGGCCAGGATGCCTTTGCCTACAATGCGTTCCTGGATGCGCCCTGCGCGTCGTCCGAGCAGATGCTGCAGGCGTTCTCGACCGAGCACCCGTCCGATTGAAAACAGGACAAGGGCACTGAGCAAGGCGCCAGCCATCGCAGTGAAGAAGCCCAGCCATGGCCCGAGTGCAGCAGCGGTTGCGGCAATGAGTACGAGAATCGGAAACACGACCAGCCCGCCGACGACGAAAGCTGCGATCGCGAAGAATGGCCCCCAGATGGATTGCGAATAGACAGACAGGAGCGTTGAAATGCGGCCTGCGTCGGCGAAATCGTTCAAGGATGTGTACGACCAGGTCAGCGCCAGCCCAAGAAGCGCCGCGGCTATCGATACGATCCCGACTATCGTCTTCGTGCTCCACATGCGTGATGCCGCCCGCTCCAAATCAAGAGGCCGCTCAGGGGCCGCCATCGGCTGAACCATCGTGGCCGGGGCACTGGTCAATCTCGAGGACCCCACTTTCCGCAGCGTCTTCGTCCCGTCATCTCTCGACACGTCGTCACGTCCTTCCGTGTTCGCGCCGCGCGGGCCTCAAAACGCGACATCGTTGAGGCAGGTCAACATGAGCAAGCCCTGGCTCTGGAATCCTGAATTCGAGCCAATCAGCGGAGGCAGCCATGTCACAGCAGAGCAGCATGCATTTTTATCTCAATTGGGCCAAGGAGCGGATCGATGAAATGGATGCCGCATTGGCCTCCTTCGAGGTCCGGGCCGGCCAGGCCAAGGCTGAGTCCAAGGTCAAGACCGATCAATTCCTGTCCGACCTGAAGACGCGTCGCGACGAGTTTCAGGCCTTGCTCAAAACCCAGGCGGAGGCGGGCGAAACCGCTTGGGCGGGCGCCAAGACAGACCTGGAAAAGCAATGGGCCGGATTCGAAGCTCAGGTGAAGACCTTCTTCGAAGACGCTGGCAAACAGTTCGAGCAGCAGCAGGCCACGTTCAAGGATCTTGCAGCGGCGCAGGCCAAGGCCTGGCGCGAAGCGGCGGACAAATTCCGCGAGGCCGCGGGCAAGGTGGCCACAGCCCGCACCGCCGACGTCGATGCCGCGCTCAAGCAGATGAAATCCGATGCATCTGAAGCGGAAGCACGCCTGCAGAAGCTGAAGCAGGCCGGCAGTGAATCCTGGTCAGTCCTGAGCGCCGCGCTCGCCGAATCCCGGAAGGCGTTCGATCAGGCCAACCAGGCCGCATGGGATGCGCTGAAGGGCGCCGATACGAAGAGCTGAGAATTTCGGTTCGCTGAAAGTCTCACCCCCGGACGATACGGGGGTCCAGGATCGGGTGTGGGACGAGCCAGCTTCGAGCGTCCCCTCCTCCGCCGCGAAAGGACTTGGGCGCAGCGGCGAGTTTTGGGCGCAGCGGCAAGTTGACGACGTCATCGGACGACACGCGATCTGCGCTGGCCGCACTGCGGAAGAGAGCATCATCGGTATACGGACCAAGGCGTCATGTCGGTTCGCCGGCGGCGGCTTGGCTGGCCCCCCGCACCCAGGCCCGCCGGCTCACGGCGTCGCGAGCAGTATTACATCCAGCAACCAGGGCTTGCGATCGCGCCGATGCTGATTTACATTTTTCGCTCGTTTGTAAGAGTTGCGTTCATTGAAGCACATTGCACCCGACGGGCATCAACGCCGTCCCGTTTTCACATCGCTTGACAAGGTCGCGCTCGCGACCATCGGCGCTGTGGCCGCGTTCGCGGTTCTCCTGGGGTTGGTGAATCCACAAGCCGAGACAGCCAGGCACGCCGCTGACAAGGCGGCTGCGCCGACGTGCTATTCAATCGGCTGGTTGGTGGCGCCGGGATGCTCCGAGCGCCTCAAGTGACCGGCAACGGGCCGGCTCTGCGGACGTGCCTCCCGGCTGGCACGTCGAGGAGGACTACCAGCTCACTTTGAGCGGCCGCCCTCCTCCATTGCTGTCTTTGGTTCTCGGCGAGCGCCAGGCGTGCCGCCGATTGCCGTGCCGGGCTTCAAAACCGGATTATCCCGAACAGGAAGAGTAGCGCGAAAGTGATCAGGCCGGAGATCCGCAGCGAGCCGAGACACCCCAGCCGGTTCGAAAAAAGAAGAACATGCACAGCCCGCTTTGAAAGGTCCTGCCGGCCCGGGATGACTTCCGGGCAACGTCACGCGTTCCCATGGCTTGGGCTTACACGCAGGGGCGGCAACTCTTTGCAGGTTGAGCGCGGAAGATTACTTACGCCGACGGCGTGCGGTCGACTTTACGCAAGCTCGCCCACTCAAGCGGTAGCGGCGCAACTCAGCTTGCGTCAATCGATTTCGCAAGACGCTCAACTCCGCAATCTGACTTTCTAGAAATGCGATGCGTTGAAGCAGAACGTTGGCGGCATGGGGAGTTCGATCAGAAATACTCATCACGACCTCAAAATAACAAGAATGCAAAACGATCCCGGCAATCTCGGCATTACGCCAGCAGACGGACGCAATTGCAAGGCGAATCATTCCGCAAGTGCGCACAGCCAGCCGGCAGAGACCTGGTCCGGCGGTTGCCGCTTCTTCAACGGATCCGTGAGAGCTGACGCACACGGCCCCGCCGGTTCACGCTGACGCGCTTCTCAATAATAACGGCGTCTGGGGCGGCGTTCGTAGTCGTCGTAGCCGTAGTACCCCTGTCGACCCTGCTGAAACTGCGGCGGCACCGTGCCGTTGGGGTAGCATTGACCGTCTCGAATATCGACGTCTGCGCCGTTACCACAGGGGACCCGATGTCTGCCGTAGCCGTAGCCTCCACCACCGCGATAGTAGTACTGCCGCGCGGCCTGTTCTTGAGGAGGAAGGTACCCGTTTGGATAGCACATGCCATCGCGGGCGCTCACGTCCCAACCGTGGCCGCACGGAGGCGGCCTGACGGGGACGCCGTATTGGACAGTCTGAATCTCGGGTGGAGTGTCCTGTGCCACCGCCGTCCCGACGTGAAGGGCGAGCGCAGCCGCGGCAATGCTGATGATCATGATCCGTCTCCCTCCGCACAACGTATGGCGGAGGCGCTGAATACCCGATGAACGGTACCTTGCGCGTCTCGAGACACGCGTGCTGCTCGATGGCGGCCTTGATGGTTGGCTATGCAGGAGGTTCTCTTGCCAAGCCAACGTGACTGCCGGCACCACCACCAACAGAAGCGGTCCGACGATATCGACCGCTGTCATGGCCGCACCGAAACGATTGCACCTTCGTTTGCGCGTTGGCAGGCAAGGTTAAATTTAAATATTTGAATTTACTTATTTTTTGGACGGAAGGGATGTCTGTCAACCTTCTTGTAATTGCTTATCTTTTCTGCCCTCGGCGCGGGCTCTCCACGGTCCTTGCCAAGGCAAGCCGAGCCGATTCCCCCCCTCAATCTCAACCACCTTTCACGAGCGCGGCGGCCTCGCCCGGCACCCCTGCTCTCCCCTTCGTCAACCGATTGCTAGGGCGACATTCGTTAGGGCCGAGATTTTCGAACGACCTTTGCCGAGCTCGCGTCTGCGGCTATTCTGATCAACGCTTCAGTGTGCACATGTGGTCACGACCAGCATGGTCCGGCTGCATTGCCAATCGGATCCCAACATTGGTTCATGGAATCCACTAGGATTTCCGATGGCAATAGTGGTCGCGGCCGCCACTAAAACAACGGCGGTAAGCGCGAGCGTTCGGTAGGTCGCCAAGTTCCACTTCATTGCGCTTCCCTCTAGTGGAAGCGCGCACGCTACGCTCAGGAATACCTCCCGCTTGTGAACTACTTCACACGGAGTTTTTCAACAGTCATCACAGTCGCGTGCAGCAGCCCACTGCGTGAACTTGCGGCCTTGGAGTGCCGGGCCACGGGGCGCAGTCATACGTGGTGCTGCAATCCCCAGAAGGCGATCAGCAGAAGGGCTGCGGCCCCGATTCCCAGCAATAAGAGAATGGCTTCCAGCATGACGAATCAAGCTCCGCCCGAGCCACATCATACGCGCGGGGGAAACTTAGTCACCTAAGCCCGCCAGAGTGAAGCTGGCGGGCCTGCCGTCCACACAACGACACACAGTACCTTGCGCCCGGTAATTTGCGCGTCGGCCGCGGTGCCGCTTTGATCGCGCTATGCATCCAAGCAAACGTCGAACGCCAACGCATCCAGACGGTCGGCAGCTGAAGATCACCTCGGCGAAATGCGCGCACGGCGGTTCGCGGCGTGCTGGTCTATTGGCGAGCGTCTGACGGGAAGGACGTCGAATTTACAAGCCAAGGTACCGCGGCTTTGCTGCCGACGAGTGGCTCATTAAACTATCCGAATTCTCACGTACTAACCGGAGATGGCCCTGCGAGGCCCCGCCCAGACCTCAACAGCATGTGCACCTAAGAGCTTCTTCACTCGAACCTCGGCGTCTTCGTCCGTGGGCAATCAATTTCGTAGACTGCGCGAGCAACGCGCCCTGAAGAGAGCGAGAGACCGGCGAGCACGAATGATTTCGGCGCCAGTTTAGGCGTATTTTCCTACCTCGATCAGCCTCGAACTTTCGGCGATCGGACTCATTTGCCGACGACGCCTTCGCGCGCGACGCCGGGCCCGAGCGCAGAGGTGAAAAACTGTGCTAAACAACGAAGCTCAGCACCGTCGTCAAGGGGTTCATATGGAGCACCAAATGGCTTCTACGCGGGACGACAGCGTCGCGGAACGGCAGATCGCTGAAGAGCTTTCGCACCTGGCGCGTAAAGCGGAAGACCGTCCCTCGGTCCCGCCGGCCATGGAGACGTCGCGCGCCCCGACAACAAACCATCAATGGACGAAACAGCCCCACGTGGCTTTCGTCTGCTCTCTGTTGGCGGCATGCTTTGCTGTCTGGTGGTGGTGGTCGTCCTCCGCTCATCCCTCGATGACGGCCCCTTCGGACCAAGCACCTCTGACGCGGCTCACCGGAGAAGCTACGGCGCCGAAAGACGCATCGCCGTCCGCAATCGCCCTGGTTTCCGACTTGACCCAGCAGCTCCAGTCGATGACGCGCGATCTCGCTGCCTTGAGGCAAGCAGTCGAACAGCTTAAGGTGACGCAAGAGAAATTGGTCCACGACAATGAAAATGTCGCGCGCCAACTCAAGACAAGCCAGGAAGAATTCGCACGTAACAACCGTGTCGTCGACGAGCTCAAAGGGATCCAGATCCAGATGGCACGCGAAAGTCAAACGCTCACCGATCGCCTCAACGCAAACCAGGAGCAACTCGCCCGCGTCACGGCCATCGCATCAGCGCCGAAGGAGATGATGCCTGAAGTTACGAACGCGATTCCAGAAAAGCCAAAGGTCATGCCGGAAATACCATTGCCGCGTCCGCGGCAGTCGGCCAATGCTGCCCAGGCGCCAAAGCCGGCGCCAATTGCCAGGCCGCAAGCTATAAAACCGCAACCGTCGTTCGCGTGGCCATGGTCGCGCTAAGCCGCGACCGACCTGCTCTTGCGGCCGAAACTAAGGCAGGCGTCGGGCGCCGATTGACTGCGGCTCCTATTCAGACTTTCGGAGCTCGCCCGCCGTCGCCTCGCGGTGCTTTTCGCCACGCTCGACTAGCTTATTCGTTTGCTCCCAGATGAAGCTGGACAAAGATCGAGGCCGTTTCGGCGCACGAGTGTCCGTCACGGGCAACCGGGCCGAGGTGTAATCGTTCCTTGGGATCGCTGACTTGCACATCGTCGGCGACGACGATGAACGGACGTTTATCTGCTGAAGAAGGTCCGGCCGACCCCAGCGGCTGTCGCCCGCAAATTCGACGGGCGTGCATTTCGCAACGCTCCCCGATAAGCGCATACGGCACATGGCTCCTTTTCGGGGGAATTCAGGCGGGTCGCCAAGCCCCCGGGCAGGTCCTCATCACTTCTGCAACACCGTCGCGAGCGCCGAAGCGTTGTTCAAGATTGAAAAGACCTCTCTGGTGGACAGATGCTCGACGGCCTCCTCGAAGGTCTCGCTCGCCTCCACCTTGGCACCCCCAACAACCAGGTTCGCGTCGACCGTGCCGGGCCGGGCGGCGCGGGGAGGCGCTAGCTGCGCGACGTGGAATGCCCAGAGTGCGGCGTCTTCGCGCAGTTCCACCAAGGCTGGTTTGATCGCTTTGTCTGCCGCCGCGCTCAACTCGTTCGCTCGACGCAGGAGCGGAGGCGGCTCTTGTTCTTCTGGGGTGGCGAACAAGTCGACGGACGCGCGCCTTGCGGTCAGCGCTCCTATAGGTACGGCGAACAGCAGCCCGACGATGACCGGCGACATCCAGAGTAGAAGGGGCAGCGAAACAGCGTACGCGCTTGCCGCCATCGCAACGCCGCACAATGTCGGAACGCCGTATTTCCGATATAGCTCGCGGCGCTCCACCGTACCGTCGTCCCGCCTTTGCGTCTGCCAGCCTGCGTCGCGACCGGCCAGAATCTCGATCACCGCGATCGACTGGAAGATCATCATTATGGGCGCCATCAACGCGGATATGACGACCTCTGCGAGAACTCCGGACGAAGCACGCAATGCGCCGCCGAATTGATGTGCCAGCGAGCGCCGCAACCAGAGCAAGACTAGGCTGAGCAGCTTTGGTAAAAGCAGCAGTCCCATCGTGGCGACGAACACCCAGAGGGCGAGCACGGGATCCTGGGCCGGCCAGGTCGGAAAGAGCGAGAAACCCTTCGGAAAATACTCCGGACGCACGAACCGCGCCTGCAGCGAGATCAGCATCCCCAGCAGCAGGAATAGCAGCCACAGCGGTGCTGTCAGATATGCCCCGATGCCCGCCATGAAATGCAGCCGGGAGACCCAGTGGAGCCCCCGCGCGGGGACCACAGCGAGATGCTGAAGATTGCCCTGACACCAGCGTCGATCGCGCGCCGCGAAATCAAGCAGGGAAGGTGGCACCTCTTCGTAGCTTCCGCCAAGCATCGGCAGCATGTAGATGCCCCACCCGGCCCGCCGCATCAGTGCAGCCTCGACGAAATCATGGCTCAGGATGTGTCCGCCGAACGGCTTGCGCCCCCGAATCTGCGGCAGTGCAGCCGCTTGCGCGAACGCCCTCACCCGGATGATCGCGTTGTGGCCCCAGTAGTTGCCTTCGGAGCCGTGCCACCAGGCGACGCCGGCCGCGATCATTGGTCCGTACAGACGGCCCGCGAATTGCTGGACGCGGCTGAACAGAGTTCGCGCATTGACGATCATGGGGAGAGTCTGGACGAGCCCGGCGGTCGGATTGGTCTCGATGGCATGGACCAATCGGACGATGGTCTGACCGCTCATGAGACTGTCGGCGTCGAGCACGATTATGAAGTCGTAGATGCCGCCGAAACGCGTGACCCACTCGGAGATATTGCCGGCTTTCCGAGCGGTATTCTCCGCTCGGTGACGATAATACAGCCGCGTTCCCACGGCTTGTCGCAGCGCGAGGACCGCTTTTTCTTCGGCGACCCAGATGTCCGGATCGGTGCTGTCGCTCAGGACGAACCAATCGAATAGCTCCCCTTGCGAGGTCGCCTCTAACGATTCGACGATCGCACGAAGCCGCGCCGTCAATTGATGCGGGTTTTCGTTGTAGGTGGGAAGCAGCATTGCGGTGCGGCTTGCGATCGTGGGCAGTTCTGCCTCTGGCGCGAAGGTGCCCGGACGATGGGCCAGCAGCACGAAGAAGCCGGCCAACGCGGAGGCGAACGAGAAAGCCACCCAAGCGAGCAGGACCAGGAAGAGCGCCAGCACCATGGCTTCGAGGACGGTGACGCCGCCGACCTGCAGCACACGATACATCTCATAGCCACCCGCTCCCGTGAGCGCCGCCGTCGAGAGAAGGACGAGGCCGCGCCGCCAGGCCATCGAGGGGGCGACCGGCGCTGGAACGCGGTCGGGTACCTGGTTCTTTCCGAGGTCGCCAGGAGCCATCGGAAGGGGCGACTCGCGCGGCAATAGGCGTTGGATCGCGATATCGCCGGCGATCGGCCTCGGAGCTGTGTTCAGGGTGCCCATCGGTAGACCCAGACTTCCGACAAGGGCTTGTCGCCCTCGGTCAGAAACGCCCGCAGCTCGATCGGCTCCCCTTTCACCTGGCACTGGAAGCTCAGCCGCCAACCGCCGGTGTAGGGATTGGGCTGCGTGACGATGTTCTTCACCTCGGACTTTTCCGCCGTCACGACGCCTTTGACGCCGGCCGGATCGATGCCCTTCAGGTTGTCGCCGACCAGATCGAGGACGAAGAGGCGGGCGTCTTCGCCCCTCGCCCCTATTCCGCTTCGCGTGAAGCGGGCCAGCGAATGCGGCTTCGGACTGTCCGGCCCCCAATGCAGCCGATAGGTGTAGTTGTACTCGCCCTTGGCCTGCAGCAGGCTTTTGGGCCGCCAGAACGCGGCGATGTTGTCGTGGACTTCCTCTTTGGTCGGGATCTCGAACAGCATGACGCCGCCCTCGCCCCAGTCTCCGATCGGCTCCATCCAGAGACTGGGCCGCTTTTCGAAGGTGGATTCGATGTCCTGGTAAGCGAAGAAATTTCTCTCCCGCTGCATCAGGCCGAACCCCCGCGGATTGAGGTCCTGAAAGGTGCTGATTTGGAGGTCACGGGGATTGCTGAGCGGCCTCCAGAGGCTTTCGCCCTTGCCGTTGAAGATCGCGAGCCCGTCGGAATCATGGACGGAGGGGCGGAAATCGTCGATGTCGTTGCGGTCGTTAGGGCCGTAGAAGAACATGCTGGTCATCGGCGCGAACCCGACCCGGTGCATTTCGACGCGCGGGTAGACCGACATCTCGACGTCGAAGACCGTCGTGTCACCCGGCCGTACCGTGAATCGGTAGCTCGCCGCGCAGCTTTTGCTGTCGAGCAGAGCGTGGATCACCAGCGAGGTCGCGCCGGGCGCAGGCCGCTCGAGCCAGAAGGACTTGAAGAGCGGAAATTCCTCGCCCTTGGCTTCCCCCGTATCGATCGAAAGTCCCCGGGCGGAAAGCCCGTACGTCTGCCCCTTGGCGACAGCGCGGAAGTAGCTTGCGCCCAGGAAGACGCAGACCTCGTCGTAATAGTCCGCGCGGTTCATCGGCGCGTGTATGCGGAAGCCGGCGAAGCCGAGGTCGGCCTCTTCAAACGCCGGGACCTTCTCGCCGAAGGAAAAGTCCTCCTTGCGGTACTTGAGTTCGGTGGCCTTTCCGTCCGCGACCTCGAATATGGTCACCCGGTTTTTGTAGAAGAAGCCGCGATGGAAGAACTGCGTTTCGAACGGAAGATTCTTGCCGCGCCAGAGCGCGCGCTCGGGTAGGAAGCGGATGGAACGGTACTGATCGTAATCGAGATCCTTCAAGCCGCTCGGCAGCTTCTCGTCCGGCGCCTCGAACTGCTTGCCCCCGATCATACGGGCCAGGTCCCTCACCGTGGACGGCCCAAACGCGCCATCCGACGAAGCGCCGAAACCGCTTGGCGAGGCGAGCAGCAACGCCGGCAGCACCGCCGACCCTTGAACAAGTTGGCGTCGGTTCACGTGCACTCCTCGCTAACTGCTGCCGTGGCCAAGCAACGACCACCCCGCCCGCAAGTTCCACCGGCGCCATCACGTGGCCCTCCCGAGTTTCGAGGTCGTGTCGATCTGGGAAGTTGTTACGGCAACGATCGGCGAACTGCCCTGGCCTAGCGGCTGATAGCGTCGGAGGCGGCGCGATCGTGTCCCCGGGCGTGGTGTAGC
>NZ_AJQE01000332.1 GCF_000261685.1 Bradyrhizobium genomosp. I (2014)
GCTACACCACTCCTTGGGACACGATCCTGCGCCAACAGCGCGTCTTCTATTTCTTGCCCTTCGAAGATCGATTTCCATCTCAGCGATCGAGCGGCAGAAAGCATCCCCCGATATTCAGCGTTAGTTACCGATCCGAACGAACACTCATCTTGCTCATGATGCAATGGTATGACTGAAAAGAAGATGATGGTGATCAGTCCGGCAATTGGAAGCGCGAGCAGAATCGAAAGGACGACATTCTTGCGTGACCAGTTCATTATTCAACCTTCGCGGGAGGCTGTTAATTCATTCCTAAATCCGGAATATAGTGCGCGCATCAGTTGGCTTACCCGGTAACTCAATCGCCGATTTTTTGGCCGCACGATCATGCTGTGCGGACAGACATAACGATAACGCCGGTGGACCTCTCCTCATCTAGGGAGCGCTCATTCCTTGAGTACGAAACCACGGTGTGCAAAACGTGTGCAGTCGTCGCCCGATCATCAAAATAGCCTATTACTATAGGCTGTTTTGAATACGGCCTCCACCTTCACACGGGAGAGGTCCAAGGTTCGATCCCTTGTGCGCCCACCACTCAGCCTAGATTTCGAGAGCCGCTAAAGGCTCCTTTGCCGAGGCCCTGCAAACGTCCGCTTTCTTGCGACCGAAGAACCAGAGTGGTCGCAACGTCATGACTGCGAAGCCAGCACAGCGACAGAGCCTAACCCAAGCAACGCACCGACCGTCATAGCGCCTAGGTCCACTTTGCATCGCCACTGCCGAGGCGTATTCGTATTGCGATGCCGTCAAACGCCGGCTGCGGCTGCAAATTGTAAACCTCAACGCGGTAGGTCCCTTCATTGAGATGTAGCCGCCCGATGTCTCTAATTTTGTCAGTCGTCATGTGACCCGTTGCGCACAGCGAATGAAAGGTCTGCTCGGCTACTGGGATTCCTCCTGGTTCTGTACGCACAATGACTTTCAACGGAATTGGAAGGCCCAAGCCTGAACGATCAGGTAGTGGAACATCCTCATACTCAGTGCCACCGGTACAGTAACCGCCAACGTGCCTTTGACCCACCAGTTTATCTTTGAGACGGGCTTCCGTTGATGGAAAGACAAATCTGAGGGTGAACAGATATGACTTGGCTACGGGAGCGCTGAATTCCTTGTTCAGGACCAAGCCGCTATCACGAATGGAAATTTCAGTGTCTGGGATCGGGGGCCAAAACGTGCAGAGGCCCGTGATCCACATTGCAAGGCCGATGACAGGCTTGTGGCAAAAGCTATAGGTGATTGGTCCCAACCCGGGCCTCTCAACAAGACGCTGTAATTACTCAGGCTGGCCTTATCCGACCGACAACCTGACGTGGAGCCTCACTACATCTAGTTGCACCAACTTAAGCCTTCGTTATGAAATGGCTTGAGCAGCCGATGTCCGGTGCCCTGCATCAACGCTCGCGGAAGGCCCGGGCAACCTGGTCCAGGAGGGGTTTGGTGAAATACGACAGGATGCTGCGGTCGTAGGTCTTGGCGAAGACTTCCGCCGGCATGCCGGGCACGAGCTTGACATTGCCGAGTCGCGCCAGCTCCTCGGGCAACATCGAGACACGTACGGTGTAAAAATTCTGACCCGTGCGTTGATCCGGCGTCACGTCGGCGGAGATACGGCTGACCTTCCCCTCGATCTCCGGCGTCGTGCGCTGGTTGAAGGCAGAGAACCGCAGGCTTGCCGATTGACCGACGTAGAGTTGGTCGATGTCGGCCGGAGCAATCTTGGCTTCCACCATCAACAGGTCGGCTTCCGGCACGATCAGCATGACGGGGTCGGCCGGGCTTACCACGCCGCCGACCGTATGGACGTTGAGTTGATGAACCACGCCGGCCTGCGGAGCGCGTATGTCGACCCGCTTCAGTTGATCTTCGGCCGTCACCTTGCGCTCGATGAACTCGCCAATCTTGCCGTCGATCTCGCGCAATTCCTTCGCAACCTCGCTGCTGAGGTCCTGGTCGATCTGCAGGATCTGCAGCTCGATTTCGGTGACCTTGCCCCGGACTTGAGCCGTGGAGGCGATCGACTGCGCCAGTTCGCCCTTGAGACGCGCGGCCTCGCGCTCCAGGAGGGTGAGACGGTTTATCTGGACGAGATTCTTCTCCCAGAGGCCGCGCACTCCGGTCAGCTCGCGCTGTATCAACTCGATCTCTTCCGCCTTGGCCTGCTGCAAAGCCGAATAGCCGCGGATTTCATCCTCGAGCTGCGCGATGCGCTGGCGAAGCTGGGATTTCTGTCCGCGGCGCGCGGTGGCGCGCAACTCGAACAGCTTGCGTTCGCTGCCGAGCGCGGCGGCGAACTCCGTAGATGCGTTATCCAGCAGTTCCTGCGGAACGACGAGATGGTCGGCCCCGTCTCGTTCGCTGGCAAGACGAGCCTTGCGGGCGCGCATCTCGTCCAGTCCCTTCGTATAGATGGCGAGGCCGGCACGCAGGGCGGTTTCGTCGAGCCGCACCAATGTTTCACCGGCACGGACATGGTCGCCCTCGCGAACCATCAGCTCGCCAACGATACCACCGGTGAGATGCTGGACTTTCTTGACATTGGAGTCGACGACCACCGATCCAGCAGCGGTGACCGCTCCCGACAGCTCGGTCGTAGCAGCCCAGCCACCGATCCCTCCGGTCAATACTGCCGCCAGAATGACGCCGGCAAGCAGATGATGGCGCATGCTGCGATCTTCGCCGTGTATCGCGGTGGTCATGTGGATGCGGCCGGTTGAGGGACGACGACCTTGAATGGCGCGGCAGGCGGCCCGGCTTCCCGCCTCGCCAGCAGCGACTGCACTTCCTCCTTGGGCCCGAAGGCCTGCTGCCGGCCCTGGAACATCGTCATCACGAAGTCCACGGCAGCCAGCGCGCTGGAACGATGAGCGACGATGACGACGACACCGCCCCGGGCCCGAACGGCGAGAATTGCGCGAGTCAACGCCTCTTCGCCCTCGATATCCAGATTGGAATTGGGTTCGTCGAGCACGACCAGGAAAGGATCGCCATACAGCGCCCGCGCGAGCGCCACGCGCTGTCTTTGGCCCGCCGACAACAGTGCGCCGTGTTCGCCGATCTGGGTGTTGTATCCATCGGGCAGGCTGACGATGAGCTGATGGACGCCGGCGGCGTCGGCAGCGGCAAGGATCTGCTCCATCGAAGCATCAGGCACAAACCGTGCAATGTTCTCGGCGATGGTCCCCTCGAACAATTCGACGTCCTGAGGCAGGTACCCGATATGATTTCCCAATGCGTCAGGCGACCATTGCTCGAGCGATGCACCATCGAGCCGGATCACGCCGCGTGACGGCCGCCATGCGCCGACGAGGGCGCGCACCAGCGAGGATTTTCCCGAGCCGCTGGCGCCGACGATGCCGAGCCCGCTGCCTGCCTTCAGGTGAAAGCTGACATCGGCAACCAGGAGCTTTTCCGATCCAGGAGCCGTGACGGACAACTTGTCCACGACGAGGAGCCGTTCCGGCGGCCGCAAAGGCAGTTTGTCGGCGGGCGCCGGCAACGCCGACATCAGCCCGGTGAGGCGCTGCCAGCTTTGGGCAGCGGCGATGAAGTTCTTCCAGTTGCCGATCGTGACGTCCACGGGTGCAAGTGCGCGACCGGTCAGGATGGAGCTGGCAATGATGATCCCGCCGGATGCTTCCTGTCGAATGACGAGATAGGCCCCGACGCCGAGCACGGCCGATTGCAGCATCATGCGCAATATCCGTCCCGTGACCCCGAAGCCTCCCGAGATATCGTTGGCGATCCTCTGCTGCCTGCGATGAGCATCGCCAAGCTTGCGCCATCGCTCCAGAAACCGGGACGACATCGACATTGCGATCAAGACTTCCGCGTTGCGACGACTGGCTTCGGCAAGCCGATTGCGTGCAGCGGCATAGCTCGACGCCTTCCGGACGGATTGCCGCGACAAGCGATCGGTGACCAGCGTCAACATCACCAGCACGAGTGCACCGCCGAGCGCCGTCGCGCCGATCAGCGGATGGAAAGCAAAGCAGATGGCGAGATAGAACGGCAGCCAAGGCAGATCGAACAGCGCAGGCAGACCGGAGCCCGATATCACCGACCGAACGGTGTCGACGTCGCGAACCGGCTGAAGTCCGTCCCCACCGCCGCGTGTGCGAAGCGGAAGGCGAACCACCAGATCGTAGATGCGGTCACCGATGCGCCAGTCGATCTGGTTCCCGATGCGAACCAGCATTCGGCCGCGAACCACCTCCAAGGTGCCCTGAAAGACGAACAGCAGGGCCGCAATGATCGTCAGGCCCGCCAGCGTGGATACGCTGCGGCCTGGCAGGACGCGATCATAGACCTCCAGCATGTAGAGGGAGCCGGTCAGGCTGAGGATATTGATCAATCCGCTGAACGCTGCAATGCCCACAAGGGCCGTGCGGCACGATCGAAGGGCGGCCCGCAGCTCCGATCCTGCATCCATGGAAAGGCCTGCTTGCGTAGCCAACATCACACGCAACTACTCCGCGCCTTACGATGAGGTGATTGTCCCGAACCGACCGCCCTTCACCGAGGTAGCGACGCCCTGCTCCTAACTGTCGATGATTCATGACAGCCGTTTGACAGCAGCAGAGGTGCCGGCCGGGGAGCCCGGCACCTCCACATTGAGCAACAGTCTCGTCGGGCGACTGGCGTCAGACGAGATATTGGTGGATCAGTTGCAACTGGCCGCCTTCGACGAGTTCGCCTCCCACATTGAGGTGAGACTGGGTGTCGATCAGATAGACGTTTTCCCCGGCGTTACCGAGGATATGCGTGACGTCGATGACGCCCGAAGCCTCTTCGTCCTGGGTCAGGAAGTTTGCACCTCCCGTGACGAATCGGCTCGGATCGTGCTGGGCGAGCTGTGTGAGCGCGTCGGTCGCAGGATCGTATTGCCAGACCTTGCCGAGGTGGGCGTTGTTGCCGACGTCCTCGGACAGAATGATCTTGCCGTGCGAATCGACGGTGATGTTGTCGAGCATCTGCTGACCTTCGCTGCCGTTGAGCAGCAGCTTGACAGTGCCGCCAAGCTCGGGATGCGACGCGTCGGTGAAGTCCAGCGCCCAGAGCTGGCTCGGTGCGTTGAATGCATTCGTCGTCACGAAGTAGAAGCGATTGGGGTTGAGCGTATCCCATGCGCCGTCCTCCGGCCGCAGGAAGCTCGTCACACCGGCAGTTTCGCTGTCCGCGTCGATTTGCGCGCCAGTCTTGCCGCTGACGTCGCCGAGATCAATCATGGTGAAGGCGGACTTCTCGTCGGTGCCCAGCGGACTGGTGCTGCTCGGCGCATTGTTCGCGGACCCTTCGAACTCGCTGACGTGAATTCCGAGCAGATGGCCTCCGGTCAGCCCGGCCTTTTCGACGGCATTTCCGGTCGCCTGCTTGGTGCCGGAATAGAAGTAGACCTGGCCGTTCTGGCCGTCGTCCATCATGGCGACGACGGTCTTGTCCCCGGTGTGGGCATTGGCGACCACGTTCTCATAGGCCATGTTGCCGAGCCAGGCCAGCTCGTAACTGTTGCCGTCCTGGGGGCCACCGACGACGTGGGCGAAGGCCCGTCCCTCGACGCCACTCTCTTCACCGTTGAGATAGAGCCTGCCGTCGAAGCCGAGCCCGGTCTGCGCATTGTAGAACGCGCCCGAATCGGCAAGGTCTGCCGAACAGAAGCGGTTGAACATCACCGGGCTGTTGCCGGCGTTATGGTCGACATAGGTGCCGCCCTCGTACATCCAGACGTCATGAATGAGGTCCTTGCCCGAGACGACCTGCAGCGTCGTCTTGTCAATGACCCACTCCGACACGAATGAGCCGGTGCCGCCATGCGCTCGGGCAATTCCGGCCGTTCCGGGAAGCTCCTGGTTCATCAGCACGGTGAAGGTACCGTCGCCATTATCGAACGCGCCGAGGCCGTCCGGAATGCCGGCCATCTTGTAGCCGTTCACGCTGTCGCCGGTCGTCAGCAACGACTCGGTATAGACGTGCGAATCGCTGCTGAGCAGGTAGGGCGTCTGCGAGCTCGACACGCCCTTCACCTCATTGGACAGAATGAACTGTTCGGCGTGAAGATCGGAAATGCGGGCATGCTCGATGATCAGCGCGTCGCCATTGCCGAGATTGATCTGCACGTCATGACCGACCTGGCGCGCGGAATTGATGAGCGTCTGAAAGGAAGGAATGTTGAAGTCGCGGACGTCGATGCGATCGCCGGCGTCAAGATGCTCGATTGTGTCCAGGCCCATGCCCTTGCGAAGCAGGAACTTGTCGTTGCCCTCATCGCCGCTCAGATGATCCCTGCCTGCGCCGCCAAGGAGCAGATCCCGGCCGCGGCCGCCATGCAGGTCGTCATTGCCATCGCCGCCGATCAGGGCGTCATTGCCGCCTTCGCCGAACAGCGTATCGTTTCCCTTGCCGCCGTCGATCCAATCATTGCCGCGGCCGCCGAAAACGATGTCATTGCCGAGGCCGGCGACGATCGTATCATTGCCGCCGAAGCCAAGGATGATGTCGCTGTGGCCCGACCCCGGAATAGCGTCGTCTCCGTTGGTTCCGAATTTGATCTTCTTGAACGGACCGACGTGGCGATGATCGCCGTGGTGATGGTGCGACATGCTCTTGCTCCCTGGCTGTGTGGCTTGGTACTGGCACGAGCGATCCGTTAACCAACGGCTGTGACGTTGACGCGACATCGATATGAATGGGCCATGCCTGCGCTGGGCTCGAATTGATTGTTCGGCGGCTCGTTCGGGCACGGGTTTGCCCTGGTCGAGGCCGAGGCCGCACAAGCGCAGTGGCGCAAGCTCGCCGGCCAACTCCGCCCCAGGCTACTCGGCGACCGTCGGCACGGCACGCACCCGCAAGGACTGGATTGCTTCGCTTACGCCGTCGCTCTTCGAGCTATGGCGGACAAGCCGCCCGCAATGCCGGAGCAAGCCTCAAGCGACCCGCTCCGCCCGCCAGGCCGCGTAGAGGCCGACCAGGGTGCCGATGGCGACCAGCGCTGCCGCGAGCAGCAGCTGCAATTGCCCATCGTCGGTGGCGCCCACCGACGACACGAGCCTGGTCACGATGACGAACAACACGCCGACCGAGGCCGCCGCGCCCAGGCAAAGATGGACAAACTCTCGCGTCAGGTTGCCGCCGAGAAGTCCGAGTGCCGTGAAATACATCGCACAGGCGTTGGGATGAACGAACAAGGCAACGCGCGCATATGGACCGTAGGCGTGAAGAAGGGACTCACACCGGCTCAGCGCCGCTTTCGAGGCAACCCGCTGCAAGAACGGTCTGAAAAAACGAGCCTGTCCGTAACTCAAGACGGCGCCAACGATGATGGCCAGCCACGCCATGACGAAGACGAAGGCATCCGCGGGCTTCGGGTTGAGCGCCACGGACATCAAGATCAGGGCCGTACCGGGAAAATAGCCGAAATACGGAAAGACCGACTCCATGAGCACGCAGGCGAACATGAAGACCAGAAACCATGACGAACCGGTCGCACCCTGGACAATGGCGTTCAAGTCGAAGAGGTTCGTCCTGTACAGGACGAGGTACATGCACATGGCCAGGCCAGCCAGCGCATAGAACGGCACCGCTCCCGCCAGAAACCGCCTCATCCGACCATCGAGCTTTGTTTGGCGGACTTGGCGGCGACCATCACACGGCAACCGAAACGCATGGCGAGCCGCATTCCGGCGCGACTGCTCTGCTTCCGTCGTGCTTCAGGTATCATGGTCTCCATTCCAGACAGGTGTGGCGCGATCGACATCAGGCTGATTCGCCTTCGTGCTTCAACGGTCGTTTGCGCGTGATCCTCGCCCTGCGCTCCTACGCGATCGACAGAATTTCGATCTCCTGCGCGCCTGAGCCGACGACGTCTCCGACTGCCTTTCCCATCAGCGACCTCGCAACCGGCGAGACGAACGAGATTGAGCCGGCCTTCGGATCGGCTTCGTCCTCGCCGACGATGCGATAGGTCTGGACGCGGCCATCGGTGCGGCTGAACGTGACCGTGCTGCCGAAGGCGACGACGTCGGTCGAGGCCGGATCGGGCATGACCTGCGCCGTGCGTAAGCGTTCGGTGAGATAGCGGACATCGCGCAGTGGCACCGCCGACTGCCGCCGCTTCTCGTTGACATCCTCGATGGCTTGCGCGGCTTCATAGGCCCCGCGCGCTTCGGCAAGCTGCGTCTGCAACGCCTTGAAGCCTGCCTCCGTCACGAGGTTCGGATGCGGCGAGATCGGGCGATCCGGCAACAGCGTCTCGGACGCGGTTTCGGCGCTTTCTTCCTTGGTGAAGGCGACGCTCAATTGAATATCCTGTCGAGCTGTTTCGATGGCGGCGCCGTGCGCCGCCGATCGCCGAGACTATATCTCAAGTTCGACGAAACGGCGGAGCTTGAAGACGAGGTCCGGCACGGCCTGGCGGAACCGGGTTGCATTCTGGAAGCTGGTCGAGAACGGCGCGAAGGTGAGCATGGCGTTCCAGTGCCGGTATCCATAGACCGTGACCGAGACGCCAGAGTTCGGGAAGTTTTCCAGCTTGCGCAGCTCGCCGAGCACGAGATCGGCGATCGCTTCCGCCGGCAGCAGGCGCTTGCCGTCCCGCGTGGTCGCGATCTGCGCAGGCGGCTCGGCCGGCTTCATGGCAGCCGGCGCGGCATCGGGCGCGTTCCCGGCTTTGACCGCTGCCGGATCGAAGCCGGACGTCTCGACCGGCTCCGCCGC
>NZ_AJQE01000333.1 GCF_000261685.1 Bradyrhizobium genomosp. I (2014)
GAACCTCGGCGAGCGGCGGCGGTGCAACATTGTCCGCGTCTGCGCGCTTGTTGCCTCCCAGGATGCTGCTGATCATGGCCACAAGGCCAGCATCCCTCACCTCGTCACTCATCGTTTCCCCCGGCTTCGGTCTACTCTAGCACTGCTCTCGCAGACCGCCACCGCGGATGTGGGGCCGGAAGCCGCCCGGCCAAGACCGTTTTCCAAGACCGTTTTCCAAGACCGATTGCCAAGACCTGCCACCAAGATCTGCTACCAAGACCTGTTACCAAGACCATAGTTCAAGTCCGCCTCTCGATGGCACCGGCGGCATGACGTTCGATCACGTCGCGCCGCCGTGCGATCCGCTACCGCTTATCGAACGGAATATATTGCTGGTACTGCTTCGGCACTGAGCTGCGGTAGCGCGCAGGCACGGTGCCGGTGTCGATCGAATGATCGATCTCCTGCTGCCGGGTCATCTTCTTCTTCGCCGGCTTCTTCGACGCGCTCTTCTTGGCATCGGTCGGTTGGCTGGAGCTGTCGGTGGTTGCGCCTGGCGCGGTCGTCGTCGCAGCCGGCGCAGCGTTTGTCGCGGCAGGCGCCGCAGTTCCTGCGGTAGCGGGTGCGCCCTGCGCCAGGGCGAGCGGCATTTGCATGATGAGCACCAGCGCGGCCGTCGCAGCCAGCAAATATGACTTCTGCATCAGAACCTCCAAAATGCCTGATCCGAATGAGACAAGCCTAGTCCCGCGGGATCGAGGCGTGCAAGTTCGTTGAATAGCCCGGAACCCATGCGCGAACTGTGGTGGAGGTCACATTGTTCGCCACAGGCTGCGTCATGATGTGCCTCATCTCGAACGCATCGCGCCATGCCGACACCAACACTGCATGACCGTGCGTCGGACAGGCCACGGGGAACGGCAAGGCATGGCCGTTCCACCCCACGCTCGAAAGGAGACTGAAATGCGTCGCACCATCCTCACGCTTGCATCGTTCGCAACCTTGATCGCCGCGTCATTGTCCGCAGCGCCGGCCCAGGCCGCCAACGACAGATATTGCCTGCAAGGCCGCAGCTGGGGCTATCCCGGCAACTGCCAGTTCGCCAGCTACCAGCAATGTGCCGCCACCGCCTCCGGCACCTCGGCCTATTGCGGCATCAACCCGCGCTACGCCTACTCGCAGCCTTACCATTACTGACGGTGTGTGCCGAGGACTTGGTGTGCTGAGGACTTGGTGTGCTGAGGACTTGGCGGCGTGCGCGACGATAGCGCATGCCGCGCTCCTCTAAAGCGCGATGCGATCAGGATGAATCGTCTTCGCGCTTTGGGTTGTTGCTTAAGCATGATCTCCGCGCAAACGCGTTCCGCGTTTGTCGCGAGGGAAAACCGCTGCGCACTTTTCCGGATCATGCCTTAGACGCGAGCTCCAAGGCCGGCCTCCTCCAGCCGCGTCGCGAACCAGCGCGACAGCGCCTCATCGGCGAGGCCAGAGACATAGACCTCCGACATCGTCACGTGGTGCCTGTCCAGCACCAGCAGCACGCCGATCCAGTACGGAAACCAGACGTGCACGTCGGTCAGCGCCCGCAGCTTGTGCTCGTCGTGCTCCAGCGGCGTATGATTGCTTGCCTTGCGGATCTCCACGGCGAGCAGGTTGTTCGGGATCTCGCGCTGATGCACGACGACATCGGGGTAGATCGACTTGCCGAGATGGTCGTCGGTCGAGATGATGGTGCCGTGCGGCAGATGCAGCGTGCGCTCGCCGAGCCGGTCGTAATTGCAGTCGACCGACCAGCCCGAAAACTGCTTTTCCAGATGCACGGCGAAGCGGTGCGTGACCGCCCGCTCGCCGATGTCCTTCTCGAACAGGAAACCCTCGTGGGCGTAGAAGTCCTGGAGCGCCGCGATCATCTTGTTCAGCTCGGTCTGCATCGTGCCTCCGGGCTCGCGGCGCTCTGTCTGGTGACGTCCTACATCTGGACTTCGATCAGCCGCGGCCCGGGCTCGGCGACCGCTTCGGCCAGCGCCTTGTTGAACTCGTCGGCATTGGTGACGGCGCGGCCGGGCACGCCCATGCCCTTGGCCAGCGCGACAAAATCGAGTGTCGGACGGTCGAGCCTGAGCATGTCGTTGGCGCGCTGGCCGGGCTCGCCAGCGCCGACATTGTCGAACTCGCCGCGCAGGATCTGGTAGATGCGGTTGGCGAACACGATAGTGACGATGTCGAGGTTCTCGCGCGCCTGCGTCCACAGCGACTGGATCGTGTACATCGCGCTGCCGTCGCCGACCATCGTGATCACCTTGCGATCCGGGCAGGCGATCGCAGCGCCGATCGACAGCGGCGTCGAGAAGCCGATCGAGCCGCCCATGTTCTGGAGCCAGTCGTGCGGGGCGGCCGCCGCGGTCGGCGGAAAGAAGCCGCGCCCGGTGGTCAGGGATTCGTCGACCATGATCGCGTTCTCGGGGATCGCACAGGCGATCGCCTGCGCGATCGAGGCAAAGGTGAGCGCGCCGGTCGGCTTCACCAGCTCCTGCAGAGCCTGCGGCTTGACGTCCTTGGCGCTGGCCTTCACCGCGCCGGCGAGCGCCTCCAGCGCCGCGACCGAATTCTCGCCCCAGGAGGTCATGCGATGGACCTCGCAGCCCTGGGGCTTGAGCATGCTCGGCTTGTTCGGATAGGCGAAGAAGGCCACGGGATCGTCGGACTCGACCAGCACGATGTGACGGAACTTTGCCAGCATCGGCAGGGCCTGATCGATGACATAGTGGATGCGGTCGATCGAGAAGCGGCCGCGGCCGCGCGCCATCTTCGGGCGGAAGGTCGGGCCCATCACTGTGCAGCCGGTCTTGTTGGCGATGCGTTCGGCCAGTGCCAGGCCCTGCTCGCTGAGCGCGCTGCCGGTCATCAGGAGCAGCGTGCCCTCGCCGTCACCGTGCAGGATCTTGGCGGCCTGCTCAACCGCCTGCGGCGAATAGCTCGCGCGCTGCTGCTCGGCGGGAACCTCGGCGATGCCGTCGGCCTCGTTCCAGGCGGTGTCGGCGGGCAGGATCAGGGTCGCGATCTGCGGCGGCGCGCTTCTGGCGGCGGCAATCGCCGCGGCGCCGTCGGCGGCGACCGATTTGGCATCCGGCGAGGTGCGGACCCAGGACGACATCGGCCGGGCCAGGCCCTCGATGTCGGAGGTCAGCGGCGCGTTGTAGCCGATGTGGTAGACGGCATGCTGGCCGACGATGTTGACGATGCCGGAATTCGCCTTCTTGGCATTGTGCAGATTGGCAAGGCCGTTGGCGAGGCCGGGGCCAAGATGCAGCAGGGTCGAGGCCGGCGTGCCCTTCATGCGGAAATAGCCGTCGGCGGCGCCCGTCACCACGCCTTCGAACAGGCCGAGCACGCAGCGCATGCCGGGCACGCGGTCGAGCGCTGCGACAAAATGCATCTCGGAGGTGCCTGGGTTGGTGAAACAGACGTCCACCCCACCCTTGACCATCGTCCGCACCAGGCTTTCCGCACCGTTCATCCCAAAGCTCCCGTAACCGGCCATGTCCAGATATCCGTCCGATCAATCATTGTTCGCGCCTCCCGTCAAAGCAATAGCCGCCGTCGCCGCCCTGCCCCGCGTGACGATGCGCCGGTTTGGCTAATGCCCCGTTCCGATGGAAACGGAACGGGGCATCAGATTCATGTTTTGACGCGTTTTCCTGATGCGAACCGGTATCCACTTCGCTTGAAAACGCTCCAATGCCTTTCGGCAAATCGTGGTTGCCGATTTGGTAACGCCGATCGTCAAGCATGGCATCCCTCACGGGCCCGTGGCTTGCAGAATGCCCGCAAATATGGCCTGTGGCGTTCATTGAATCGATTTCTTGCTGGGGGAGACAATGATCCGGTTTTTTGCCGCGCCGATTGCCGCCATCGCACTGCTGTCGGCCACCGCCGGCGGCGCGTTCGCCGAAGAGTTCGACACGCGCGACATCATGGGCGGCGGCCCCAATTTCTTCCGTTCCGGCGTCAATCCGATCCCCCGCACCACCGTTATGTATAACGGCAATTACGCCCCCGGCACGATCGTGGTGAACACGAGCGAGCGTCGGCTCTACCTGGTGCTCCAGAACGGCCAGGCGCTGCGCTACGGCATCGGTGTCGGCCGCGACGGCTTCCGCTGGGGCGGGGTGCACAAGATCACGGCCAAGAAGGAATGGCCGGACTGGACGCCGCCGTCGCAGATGCTGGCCCGCCGGCCCGACCTGCCGCGCCACATGAAGGGTGGCATCGAGAACCCACTCGGGGCGCGCGCGATGTATCTGGGGTCGACGCTCTACCGCATCCACGGCTCCAACGAGCCGGAGACGATCGGCCAGGCGGTCTCCTCGGGCTGCTTCCGCATGACTAATGACGATGTCACCGATCTCTATGGCCGCGTCTCGGTCGGTACCACCGTGGTGGTGCTGAACAACTAGCGATACCGGGGCGCTCGAACGCGGCGGAACCCGCAGGGCGCGTGAATTTGCGGACTTGTGCGCGCCGCGTGAATACGGCAGCGTCGGGCAACGATGAGCGCATTGACTCCGTCCTCGCCTGCCCTTCGCTTCGCCCTATTGGCGCTCGCCGCGCTCACATTGGTGCCCGACACCGCCCCCATGGCTGCCGCGGGCGAACTGCCCGCGATCTCCTCGCGCCAGCGCGCCGAGAAGAAGAGTTTTACCGACGGCGAGATCGTCGACGGCTTCCTGAAGACGGCATTCGGTGCCGAATATCACCTTGCCGGCCGCGTCGACCGCATCCGCAAGTTCGACGGGCCGGTGCGCGTGTTCGCCGAGAGCGACCGTGCCGACCGCAAGACGCTGCTCGCAAAAGTCGTGGCCGACATCGCCCACCGGGTGCAGCATCTCGACATCGCCATGATCGACACCAACGAAGCGGCGAATGTGCGGGTGAAGCTGGTGCGCGACCGCGACCTCTACCGCACCCTCACCAGCTTCTACGGGGCCGAGAAGGCGCGCGAGATCCGCACCTCGCTCGACCCGCAATGCCTGTCCGGCTTCCGCAAGAACGACAATTTCGAGATCGAGCATTCCGACGTCATCCTCACCGTCGACAACGGCGATTTCGTCTTCCTCGACTGCGCCTATGAGGAACTGCTGCAATCGCTCGGACCGATCAACGACACCGCGAGCGTGCCCTGGACCATGTTCAACGACAACGTCTCGATGGGCTATTTCGACGTCTATGACCAGTACATCCTCAATCTGCTGTACGATCCCCGCATCAAGGCGGGCATGACCGTCCAGGAGGTCAAGGCGGTGCTGCCCGCCGTGCTCAAGGACGTGCGGGCGTGGGTGAAGCAGGTGAATGACCTGCAGGAGTGAGGTGTTGCTTACCCTCCCCTGGAGGGGGAGGGTCGGCTCACATTTGAGCGCAGCGAAAATGTGAGACGGGGTGGGGTGACAGTCTCTCCACCGAAGCGATGCCCGTGTGGAGAGATCACCCCACCCCGCTCGCGCTGCGCGCGATCGACCCTCCCCCTCCAGGGGAGGGTAAGCGCAGCATCCACCTCTACTGCACGAGATCGGCCACCGTCGTCGCGGCCTTGAGGCCCGTGCCGGTGAGAACCGCCACCGTGGTCTCGTTCGCCTTGATGGCGCCAACGGCTGCGAGCTTGTCCAGCGCGGCCGCCGCGCTGGCGCTGGTCGGCTCGGCGAACAGGCCCTGGCGCGCGAGGCGGCGCAGGGCGGCAACGATCTCATCCTCGCTGAGCGCGACGGTACCGCCACCGCTCTCGCGCAAGGCGCCGATGATGTCGCGCAGGCGCAGGGGATTCTTGATCGCGGTGCCTTCGGCGATGGTCTTGTGCACCTCGCGCGCGACGGGCGTATCGACGCCGGCCTTGAAGCTCGCATCGATGGGCGAGCAGTTCAGCGGCTGCGCCGCGAACAGCCGCGGCAGCCTTGCGATCTGGCCCGCGCTCAACAGCTCGCGGAATCCGAAGGCGCAGCCGAGCAGGCTGCTGCCGGCGCCGACGGGAACGATGACGTTGTCGGGTGCGCGAAAGCCGAGGTCCTCCCAGATTTCATAGGCCAGCGACTTGGTGCCTTCGAGGAAGAACGGCTGCCAATTGTGGCTGGCGTAGAAGGTCTGGTGCGACTGGCGGATGGCTTCAGCCTCCGACTCCTCGCGCGGCCCTTCGACGAGTTGCACCGTCGCGCCGTAAGCGCGGACCTGTGCGATCTTGGCCGGCGAAGTGGACGCCGGAGCGAGGATCTTCACACGCATGCCGCCGGCGGCACCCAGCCCCGCCATCGACGAGCCGCCATTGCCCGACGAGTCTTCCAGAATGGCGCTCACACCAATCTGCCGCAGGAAGGACAACATCACCGCCGAGCCGCGGTCCTTGAAGCTGCCGGTCGGGTTGAACCATTCGAGCTTGAAGAAGGGGCGCAGGTCGCCCCAGTCCTGCTGGACCAGCGGCGTGCAGCCCTCGCCGAGCGTGATCGGATTTGCGATTTCGACCGGCAGCGCCGCGCGGTAACGCCAGAGCGAGCGCGTGCGGGGCTCGATGTCCTCCCGTGAGATCCCCGCCCCCGGCGTCACCAGCAGCGGCGTCCGCTCGTCCGAGCACCAGCGCGGCTGGTCAAGCGGGTAGAGTTTTCCGTTACGGGGATCGATGTAGCCGGCGGTGGGCATTGAGGGTCTCCGAGACATGGACAATCTGCGATTGGGCCGATGACACGTTTAGTCCGGGATTCGACCCTGGCCGAGCGAAAGGATGCAGACTCCCTTGAAAACATAAAAATAATAAATACTTCAATTGCTTAAGCAGATCACGCCGGCGGAGCGACGAGCTCGGCCAGCGCGAGGGCCTGGCACTGAAGGCGAGCTCTGCGGGCCCGTCGATGACGGGAATTTGGTCGCAAGCGGCCCTGCTCGCCTGGCACGATTAACTTGTCTGTCGCGGCCTGCCGCTACAATATGTTGGATTGAGCTTGCGCCGCCGTTGTTCCGCGACAGGCAACGCAAGCGAGCCAGGCCCGTCCGAGCGGCGGGCCGTTGGCTTTTTGGGAGCCTGGACATGAGCCGTGCCAACCGTACCGACCACATCCGCCTGACCTCCCACCCGGAGCCGGGCAGGAAGGCCGCCTTTCCGATCCACTGGGGCGCCACTGAGGCGCGCGCCCGCGGACCGATCATCGGCACGGTGTCGCGCGCCGGGGATCGCAACGTGATCGGCAGCCATGGCGGGTCCTATGCGATGTACCGCGCGCTCGCCGTCTCCGCCGGCGCACTCGATCCGATTCGCAGGCCCGATCTCACCAACACGTTTCCCGCCGCGACCATCGGGCCATTCCCGCAATGGAGCGATCCCACCAAGATCGTCGCGCTCGATCCCTGGGGGCACCTCGTCGCGGAAAACTTCCGCCAGGAGATCGCCGAGGGCGCCGACATCCGCCCGAGCATCGCGGTGACGCGGGCGCGGCTCGACCTGCCGGAGATCCGCGAGGCGCTGGCCGCAAAACGCCTGCGCGCAGACGGCGAGGTCGTGCATGCCAATGGCAGCGTTTCCGTGGTGAAGATCGCGATCGATCCGGTCTGGTACCTACCCGGCCTTGCGACGCGCTTCGGCACCAGCGAGACCGAGCTGCGGCGCACGCTGTTCGAGCAGACCGCCGGCATGTTCCCCGAGCTCGTGACGCGGCCGGACATGAAGGTGTTCCTGCCGCCGATCGGGGGCACCACGGTCTACCTGTTCGGCGACGTCACCAAGCTGCCGGACCATCGCACCAGGATCACCTGCCGCGTGCATGACGAGTGCAACGGTTCCGACGTGTTCGGCTCCGACATCTGCACCTGCCGGCCCTATCTCATCCACGGCATCGAGGAATCCGCGCGCGGCGCGCAGGAGGGCGGGCTCGGGCTCGTCGTCTACAACCGGAAAGAGGGCCGCGCGCTCGGCGAAGTCACGAAATTCCTGGTCTACAACGCGCGCAAGCGCCAGGAGGACGGTGATGCCGCCGCGGCGTATTTCGAGCGCACCGAATGCGTCGCCGGCGTGCAGGATGCGCGCTTCCAGCAATTGATGCCCGATACGATCCACTGGCTCGGCTTGACCCGCATCGACCGCTTCCTGTCGATGAGCGACATGAAATACGACGCGCTGACCTCGCAGGGCATCGAGATCGTCGAGCGCGTGCCGATCCCGCCGGAGCTCATTCCCGCCGACGCCTATGTCGAGATCGCCGCGAAGAAGGCCGCCGGTTACTACTCGACCGACATCGCGCCGGAGAAGGACGTGAACGGCGTGGTCGGGCGTTCGCTGGAAAAATACTGATCGCGCGATGTCGGACTCTTTGGAACGAGAGGCACGCTCGCTGCTCACCGCAAAGGCGGTGCGCGCGCGGGCGAGGCAGATGCTCGATCTCGGCCTTGCCGGCGGGCTCTCACATTTCACGATCGACCTCGATCGCATGGATGGCGTCGCGGAGGCAGTGCTCGCGGTGACGCGCAAAGCCTATCCGACGCTGGACATTCCGTTCCATGCGCGGTGGCGGCATTTTGTGCTTGGCGGCGTCGATCGCTGGGCGGGGCTTGCCGACGCTGCATCGTGGCCGGATCGTGCCGCACGGGCGCGTGCGGAGTTCGATCTTGCGATCGTCAGCGTGCTGCTCGATGCCGGCGCGGGCGCTGCGTGGCGATATCGCGACGCGACCGGCGGCGAAGGCATCGGCCGGTCCGAAGGTCTTGCGATCGCGAGTCTCGACATGTTCGCGAGCGGCCTCTTCTCGCGCGATGCGCGTACGCCATTCAGGGCCGACGGGGAGGTGCTCGCAAAGCTGCCGCTCGCCGCACTCACATCCGCCTTTCAGGCGAGCGATGCCAATCCGCTGCTCGGCCTCAACGGGCGCAATGATCTGCTGCGAAGACTGGGCAAGCTGGTGACGGAGCGTGCGGAGGTGTTCGGCCTGCACGACACGCCGCGCCCGGGCGGGTTGTTCGATGACATCGCGGCGCAGGCTGCAGGCACCACCATCGCCGCGCCGGCGATCCTGTCGGCGGTGCTGAACCAGCTCGGGCCGATCTGGCCCTCGCGGCTCGAGCTCGCGGGCGTCCCGCTTGGCGATTGCTGGCGCCACCCCGCGCTCGAGGCCGATGACGCGACCGCAGGCCTCGTGCCGCTGCACAAGCTGTCGCAGTGGCTGAGCTATTCGCTGATCGAGCCGCTCCAGCGCGCCGGCTTCAAAGTGACGGACATCGACGGCCTCACGGGGCTTGCCGAATATCGCAATGGCGGCCTGTTCGTCGATCACGAGGTGCTGCGGTTGCGCGATGCCGCGGACGCCGAGCGCGCGCATGCGGTGGATTCCCTGCTCGTCGTGGAATGGCGCGCGCTGACGGTTGCGCTGCTCGACAGGCTGGCGGAACTGGTTCGCGCCAAGCTCGGCCGCACGCCCGAGACCTTGCCGCTCGCCAGCATTCTGGAAGGCGGCACCTGGGCCGCAGGCCGCACCATTGCCTTCTCGCGCCGCCCCGATGGCTCGCCGCCGCTGAAGGTGATCAGCGACGGCACGGTTTTTTAATTCCTCCTTCGCAGCATGGTCCGTTGCGCATCGATGAATTTCAGGAGCATCCCGTCATGGAAGGCGTCACGATCGTCGATCATCCGCTGGTGCAGCACAAGCTGACCCTGGTGCGGGACAAGTCCATCTCGACAAAATCGTTCAGGGAGCTGATCAAGGAGATCGGCATGCTGCTCTGCTACGAGGTGACACGCGATTTGCCGCTCGCTGACACCGTCATCGAAACGCCGCTGGCGACGATGCATTCGGCCAAGATCGCCGGCAAGAAGCTGGTGTTCGTGCCGATGCTGCGCGCCGGCACGACCTTCGTCGACGGCATGATGGATTTGGTGCCGACCGCGCGCGTCGCGCATATCGGCCTCTACCGCGAACCGCACAGCTTTGCCGCGGTGGAGTATTTCTTCAAATCGCCGTCCGATCTCGGCGAGCGCCTCGCCATCGTGGTGACGCCGGTGGTCGCCACCGCCAACACGGCCGTGGCCGCCATCGACCGGCTGAAGGAGCGCGGCGCCAGGGACATCCGCCTCGCCTGCCTGATCGCAGCTCCCGAAGGACTCGAGCGGCTGCGCGGTCTGCATCCGGACGTGCCGATCTGGACCGCGGCGGTGGACGAAGGCCTCGACGAGAACGGCTTCATCCTGCCAGGCCTGGGCGACGCCGGCGATCGCGCTTACGGGACGCGGTAAGCGCTGCACGCACCTATATTGTTCGAGCATGATCTTTTCGGAATGCCGCTGCACACTTTTCCGGGTCATGCCTTGGGAACAGCTTCCATCGCGCAATGTTCTCCTGCATTGCGATGGAGAGCACGATGACCTATCAGGATGACGACCGCAGGGCCGACAGAGCACGCCGCAACAGCCCGGTCGGCTGGGCGGTCGGCGCGATCTTCGTGATCGCCGTGATCGCGGCCGTCTTCTTCTACAATGGGCGCCAGGTGGGGCCACAGACCACGACCTCCGATCCGAATACGGCGCCGAACGTCACCACCGGATCGAATCCACCTGCTGCACCTGCGAAGTGATGCGCTGTTCGCGGCCGATCACACCTTCCCGCTGCCGCAAACCAGCTTCAGCGACTGCCACTCCTTGTCCGTCAGCAGCGGCGGGCCGGAGGCCGGTCGATCTTCCCTGGTCATGCGCGCGAGGCGGTCCTCGGTCAGCGGGTGGCTGGCGAGGATCGTCGTCAACGTCGAGCCGCCTTCCTTGCCGGTGATGCGGAACATCAGCTCGGCCGCAGGCTTCGGCGAGCGGCCGAGCTTGTGCATGATCTCGATCGCGAAGGTGTCGGCGGCAGTCTCGGCCTCGCGCGAATAGGAGGCCTCGACCACGCTGCGCGAGGCAAAGATCACGGCGGATGAGCCGGTGACGTCGCCGAACAAGAGGCCGATCAGGAACGAGGTGCCGCCGTTGTAGATCAGCCCGCGCATGTTGTCGTAATGCTTGAGATGGCCGAGCTCGTGGGCGAGGATGCCGGCGAGTTCGTCGGGGCTTTCGGCCTTGTCGAGCAGGCCTTTCAACACGAACACCTTGCCGCCCGGCAGCGCGAAGGCATTGGGCACCGAGGTCGGCAGCACGCCGGCCGTCATGGAATCGTCGTCGAGGCCGGCGGCATCGCGCAGGCGGTTGACGAGCTTGATGAACGCGGCCTTGCCCGCGGGGTCTTCGCAGACGCTGCGGCCGAAGATGGTCTTCATCTGGACTTCGGCGGCATCGCCAATGCGCCGCTCGACCGGCTTCGGCACCAGCGGCGCGAGACGATCCGCGGCGAGCGGCACGCCAAACAGGACGACGCAGACGATGGAGACGGCGGCAGCCACCGACCAGCCCACGATCTTTGCGATACCGCGGCGCGTGGTCTGGTGGTCGTCGAGGTGCAGGCATCGTGCCGTCACATCCGCGGCCAGCGCCGCGTCGCGGATCTCGAGCCGTGCCAGAGGCGAACCGGTCGTGCAGGCAAGGCGCAAAACGCCGGCCGGGCCGTCGGCGCGGCGGATGTCGGCATAGGCCCAGCGAGCGAGCGCTTTGCCGTCCTCGGCGATCTCGAGCGCATCGCTGAATGTCAGCATCACCTGACGCCTGCGGCTCGATACGCCGTCGAAGAAGATCGTCGGCTTTGCGGACTGCGCCGGGGCTTCGATGGACACGTCACTCACAACTCAAAATCCTGCAACGTCGAGCCCATCGGCAAAGCCTTCTCCGAGCGCGCTGGCAAGCTGACCGCTGCCGCGCACGTCCGCCGCGGCCGCGACGTTGTACACCTCGACGGTTTCCAGCACCTTGGCCCAGAGATCGCGCTGGAGATAGACGCGCATGACGATGTTGACCGCAAGTGCCACGGCGAAATAGCCGACGACCATCGCCACCAGCATCGGGATGCTCCCGGCGCCATTTTCGGGCCCGAACACCTGCTCGGCGGGAAGGCCAGTCAACCGGACGACGAGCATGGTGGCTCCGCCGAGATAGGCGGCGAAGATCATCGAGAGCAGCGTCCACCAGCCGATCACCTTCCAGTACAGGCCGTAGAACGCGTCGTGCGGCAGTTCCGAGGACAGGCTGACGCCGCCGATGCGGATGCCGTCGAGCCACCAGCGCCATTCGCGCGCCTTGAACTCGGCGTAGAAGAACGGGGCGAGCGGGAAGATGACGAGCGCGACCGGGCTCAGCAGCCACAGCCACCAGCCGCGCTTGAAGAAGGTCCAGCCGTCGCCTTCGAAATCGCCGGAGAGATCGCCGTAATGGGTGTGCTGCATCTTGTAGCGTTCGAGCGCGGCTTCGCGCCACGGCAGCGCCAGGCCGAGCGTCAGGAACACGAGCAAACCCCACAGCATGGCGCGGAGCGAATAGGCCCAGCCCGAGCCGTCCATCCAGAACCGCACGCCTCGCCACACCGTGCGCGTCAGGCGATAACGCCGCGCACGAAAAATTGCGAACTGGCCAAAGGCGTAAAAGGCGAGGAACAGCGGCGCCGAGGCAAAGCCCTGCCAGCGCTCGAACTCGATGCCAACAAGGAAATACGCGAGATAGATCGGCACCAGGATCGCGAGCGCGAACAGGAAGCCAACCAAAAGCTCCTTGGCCCGTCCGGTGTACTCGGCGGCATCGCCGTCGATCGCGGTGTGCGTCCACAGATGACGGCGGATGTCGGTGACCAGCCAGAACCGGTAGAAGCCGAAGGTGACGAGTTCGAGCACGGCACCCTTGGTGACCAGTTTGCGGAACTCGGGACGGTTGCCGGTGAAATCGACCCGCGTGGGCGGCAGCGGTGGAGGTAAGGGTTCGGAGCCAATGGGGGTCCATTGCATATTGTTCACGGCAGCAACCTCGGGGTGCGGATCTGTTCCGATCAAACTATAGATCAGAGGTTGGTCGGTCCCCAAGATGGGCGGGTTCGATTTACCTCGATTCCAGTCGGTTTCTTGCACGATTCTCCACCGCGCGGCGTGCCGGAGGTCACGTTCGCGTGCCGGCGTGACGGCCGTTCGACGCTCTCGCGAAAGTTGGATGTGGCAAAACTCTCCCTTGCCCCGACGCAGACAACCGGCTGTAATTGCAAATCAAATACCGCAGCGCAGAATTCAACGAGAACGCGCGGTTCATGCCAGGGAGAACGGTCATGCATGGGACCATCGAGAGCGCGGCCAAGCTCGACGCGCTTCGTGCGCGCGCCAATTCACTGCCGCTGGAGCAATTCGATCCGGGCGATCCGGAGTTGTTCAGGACCGATACGTTCTGGCCCTATTTCGATCGCCTGCGCCGCGAGGATCCCGTGCACTATTGCAAGGATTCGATGTTCGGGCCGTATTGGTCGGTGACGCGCTACAACGACATCATGGAGATCGAGACCAACCATGCGGTGTTCTCCTCGGCCTCCGCGCTCGGCGGCATCACCATCCGCGACATCGATCCGGACTTGCGTCGCGAGAGCTTCATCTCGATGGACCCGCCGCGCCACGCCGCCCAGCGCAAGACCGTGGCGCCGATGTTCACGCCGACGCACCTGGATAATCTCGCGATCAACATCCGCAAGCGCTCGGCCGAGTGCCTGGACAACCTGCCTCGCGGCGAGATGTTCGACTGGGTCGACCGCGTCTCGATCGAGCTGACCACGCAGATGCTGGCGGTGCTGTTCGACTTCCCCTGGGAGGACCGCCGCAAGCTGACGCGCTGGTCGGACATTGCCACCACCATTCCCGGCCCCGACGGCCTCGTCGCCACCGAGGACGAGCGGATGGCCGAGCTGACGGAATGCGCGGCCTATTTCTCGCGTCTCTGGAAGGAGCGCATCGAACAGCCGCCGAAGAGCGATCTCTTGTCGATGATGGCGCATGGCACCGCCACGCGCGACATGGACGCCAGGAACTTCCTCGGCAATCTCATCCTTTTGATCGTCGGCGGCAACGACACCACCCGCAACACCATGTCGGGCTCGCTTCTCGCGCTGAGTCAGCATCCGGAGCAGTATCGCAAGCTGCGCGAGAACCCTGATCTGCTCGACAGCTTCGTACCCGAGGTGATCCGCTGGCAAACGCCGCTCGCGCATATGCGGCGCACGGCGCTCTCGGATTTCGAATTCCGCGGCAAGCAGATCAAGAAGGGTGACAAGGTCGTGATGTGGTACGTCTCGGGCAACCGCGACGAGGAGGTGATCGAAAAGCCCTATGATTTCATTATCGATCGCGCCCGCCCGCGTACGCATCTGTCCTTCGGCTTCGGCATCCACCGCTGCGTGGGCCTGCGGCTTGCCGAACTCCAGCTCAAGATTATTTGGGAAGAAATTCTCAGGCGTTTCGACCATATTGATGTGGTCGGCGAGCCCAGGCGGGTCTATTCGAGCTTCGTGAAGGGACTTGAGACCTTGCCCGTGAAGATCGCGGCGTGAACGAAGAACTCCCCCTCTCCCCGCTTGCGGGGAGAGGCGAAAGAAGAGAACCAACTGGAGCCACGACCATGAACATCCAAGCGCCGGTTAAAGTGAACAAGGCCGAACGCATGCGCAGGGCGCGCGAGGAGGCCTATGCGACGCCGCTGGCGCAATTCCACCCCGGCGCGCCCAGGCTGTTCCAGGACGACACGCTGTGGCCATGGTTCGAGCGGCTTCGCAAGGAAGAGCCGGTGCACTACTGCACCAACGCGCCGATCGAGCCCTATTGGTCGGTGGTGAAATACAACGACATCATGCATGTCGACACCAATCACGGCATCTTCTCTTCAGATTCGAAGCTCGGCGGCATCTCGATCCGCGACGTGCCGGAAGGCTACGACTATCCAAGCTTCATCGCGATGGACCAGCCCCGGCATTCGGCGCAGCGCAAGACGGTGTCGCCGATGTTCACCCCTCAGCATCTGGACGGGCTGGCGAGATTGATCCGGCAGCGCTCGCAGACCGTGCTGGACAATCTGCCGCGCAACGAGACCTTCAACTTCGTCGAGCGCGTCTCGATCGAGCTGACGACGCAGATGCTGGCGACGCTGTTCGACTTCCCCTGGGAGGAACGGCGCAAGCTGACGCGCTGGTCCGACGTCTCGACCGCGCTGCCCAAGAGCGGCATCGTCGCCTCCGCCGAGGAGCGCCGCCGCGAGATGGACGAGTGCTACGCCTACATGTCGAGGCTTTGGAACGAGCGCGTCAACTCCGAGCCGCGCAACGACCTGCTGTCGCTGATGGCGCACAACGAGGCCACGCGCCACATGGACCCCGACAACCTCATGGGCAACATCATCCTGCTCATCGTCGGCGGCAACGACACCACGCGCAACACCATGACCGGCTCGGTGCTGGCGCTGAACGAGAATCCCGAGCAATACGACAAGCTGCGTGCCAACCCGGCGCTGATCGATTCCATGGTGCCCGAAGTGATCCGCTGGCAGACGCCGCTGGCGCATATGCGGCGCACTGCATTGCAGGACACCGAGATCGGCGGCAAGCACATCAGGAAGGGCGACCGCGTCGTGATGTGGTACGTCTCCGGCAACCGCGACGAGGAGATGTTCGAGAAGCCGAACGAGTTCATCATCGACCGCCCCCGGCCGCGCACCCACCTCTCCTTCGGCTTCGGCATCCACCGCTGCGTCGGCATGCGCCTCGCCGAATTGCAGCTGCGGATCGTCTGGGAGGAGATGTTGAAGCGATTCGACCGCATCGAGGTGGTCGGCGAGCCGAAGCGGATCTATTCCAGCTTCATCAAGGGGTACGAGTCGCTGACGGTCAGGATTCCGGGCTGAGCTCTATCCTCCGTCATTGCGAGGAGCCCTTGCGACGAAGCAATCCAGACTGCCACCACGGAGAGATTCCTGGATCGCTTCGCTGCGCTCGCAATGACGAGTTCCGGGATGCAGATGCGAATCTCATTCGCAGTACCCCTGGCCCAGCTATAAAATTCCGGCATGACAGGTCGCGCCAGATGCGAAGGCAAGACGGCGCCTGACTGTCCTACGAACACAAGCGCATCTAACTCAATTTGATGTCCCACACCCCGTCCTTGCGGCAGGCGGCGACCTCCTCGCGCAGAAGCGCGGTGATGGCGAGCGAGGCCGTCGATGCCGGGCGATCGATCGGAGAGGCAAAGATGAGCTCGCGCGTCATCGGCCTGGATACGACCGCGGTTTCCAGCCGCCCGTCCGCGACCTCGCCGTGGACCGAGGACGGCGGCAGCAGCGCGAAACCGAGCCCCTCCTCGACGAGGCTGGTCAGCACGCGGAAGGAATCCGCCTCGAGCTGGACGTTGAGCTTGATCTTGCGCTGGGCTGCCGCGTGCTCGATCAGGGCGCGGAGGCCGTGAGAATGACTGGGCAGCACCAGGCGCTGGCGCAGCAGCCAGCCGACGTCGACGCTCTTCTTTCGCGCCAGCCCACAGCCGCGCGGGCCGACCGCGACGATGTTGTCGCGCCCCAGGCTCTGCACATTGAGATGCAGGTCGGCCGAGCGGCCGTAGAGGATGGCGAGGTCCATCTCGCCGCGATGCAGCCATTCGACCAGATGGCCGCTGTAGCTCTCGACGATGCGCAGCGAGATGCCGGGAAAATTCTCGACGCAGCGCCGCGCAAAGCGCGCCGACAGCACGCAGCTCACGGTCGGAACCAGGCCGAGCACGACCTGGCCCGACGGCGGCCCCTTGGCCGACTGAATGTCGTCGCGGATCTGGTCGATCTGCCGCACGATGCCGGAGGTGCGCGCGAGCAGAAGCCGGCCGGCCTCGGTCAGCACCATGCCGCGGCCGTTGCGGGTGAACAGATCGGTGCGCAGTTCGTGTTCCAGGAGCTTGATCTGCCTGGAGAGCGCCGGCTGCGCCACGCGCAGCGTGTCGGAGGCCTTGGAGAGGCTGCCGAGCTCCGCCACGCAACTGAAGGTCCTGAGCTGCCGGAAATCCATGCTTGCCAATCCTGGAAGGCTACTCCATACGCTATAGCAAATGAGCATAGGGGGCTGGCGTTGTTTTCACAACGCCAGGGGATTGACCGGCGTTATCTTAACTGCCGCCAAGAACTGGAAACGCCATGAGTCAAGAACACCACACCGAAGATTACGCCGACATTCGCGACGCCGTCGCAAAGCTCTGCGCCCAGTTTCCCGGCGAATATTGGCGCAAGCTCGATCGCGAGATGGCCTACCCCAAGGCCTTCGTCGATGCGCTGACCGAGGCCGGCTATCTCTCGGTGCTGATTCCCGAGGAATATGGCGGCGCGGGGCTGAAGCTGTCCGCGGCGGCAGCGATCCTGGAAGAGATCCAGCGCGCGGGCTGCAACGGCGGCGGCTGCCA
>NZ_AJQE01000334.1 GCF_000261685.1 Bradyrhizobium genomosp. I (2014)
GATGGGAACGGTGCTGCGGCACGGCAATGCCGAGCAGAAGGCCAAATATCTGCCGAAGATCGCGAGCGGCGAGTTGCGGCTGCAGGCGTTCGGCGTCACCGAGCCGACCAGCGGCACCGATACCTCCTCGCTGAAGACTTTCGCGCGCAAGGACGGCAACGACAGCTACATCGTCAACGGCCAGAAGATCTGGACCAGCCGCGCCGAGCATTCCGACCTGATGGTGCTGCTGGCGCGCACCACGCCGAAGGAGCAGGTCAAGAAGCGCACGGACGGCCTTTCGGTGTTCATCGTGGACATGCGCGAGGCCAAGGGCAATGGCCTCGAGATCCGCCCGATCCGCACCATGATGAACCACGCCACGACAGAGGTGTTCTTTACCGACATGAAGGTGCCGGCCGAGAACCTGATCGGCGAGGAAGGCAAGGGTTTCCGCTACATCCTCTCCGGCATGAATGCCGAGCGCATCCTGATCGCCGCCGAATGCGTCGGCGACGCCAAATGGTTCATTGCCAAGGCCACGAACTACGCCAAGGAGCGCAGCGTTTTCGGCCGGCCGATCGGCCAGAACCAGGGCATCCAGTTCCCGATCGCCAAGGCCTATGCCTCGATGCGCGCGGCCGAGCTGATGGTGAAGGAAGCGACGCGCAAATACGAGGCCGGCCTCGACTGCGGCGCGGAGGCCAACATGGCAAAAATGCTGGCGGCGGATGCGTCCTGGGAAGCGGCCAACGCCTGCATCCAGACCCATGGCGGCTTTGGCTTTGCCGAGGAATACGACGTCGAGCGTAAGTTCCGCGAGACGCGGCTCTACCAGGTGGCACCGATCTCGACCAACCTCGTGCTCTCCTTCGTCGCCGAGCACGTGCTCGGCATGCCGCGCTCGTACTGAGGTCACATTATGGGAGCACTTGACGGGATCAGGGTGATTGCGGTCGAGCAGGCGGTCGCGGCGCCGTTCTGCTCCTCGCGCCTGGCCGATGCCGGCGCCGAGGTGATCAAGATCGAGCGGCCCGAAGGCGATTTTGCTCGCGGCTATGACGCGGCGGCCAAGGGCCAGAGCAGCTATTTCGTCTGGCTCAACCGCGGCAAGCAATCGGCGGTGGTCGACCTTGCAACGAAAGAAGGCCGCGCCGAGCTGGAGAAGCTGATCGCCAGCGCCGACGTGCTGATCCAGAACCTCAAGCCCGGCTCGATGGACAAGCTCGGCTTCTCGCGCGAGCGGCTGCTGAAGGACTATCCGAGGCTGATCTCGTGCACCATCACTGGCTATGGCGACGAAGGGCCCTATGCGCATCGCAAGGCCTATGATCTGCTGATCCAGGCCGAGAGCGGGCTTGCCTCGATCACCGGCAATCCCGATGGCGCTTCGCGCGTCGGCATGTCGATCGTCGACGTCGCCACGGGCGCGACCGCGCATGCGGCGATCCTGGAAGCGCTGATCGCGCGCGGGCGCACCGGCAAGGGCGCCGATATCCGCATCTCGATGTTCGACGTGATGGCGGATTGGTGCACCGTGCCGCTGCTCAACGCCGAGGCCGGCAATCCGCCCAGGCGCATGGGCCTGCGCCACCCCTCGATCGCTCCTTACGGCGTGTTCACCTCGAAGGATGGCAAGGACATCCTGATCTCGATCCAGAGCGAGCGCGAGTGGAAGACGCTGTGCGCGAAGGTGCTGGACCAGCCGGACCTGCCGGCCGATCCGCGCGTCGCCAACATGGTCGAGCGCGTGCGCAACCGGGACTTCACCGACAAGACGGTCGCGGACATCTTCGGCAAGATGACGCGCGACGAGCTCTTGAAGCGGCTGTCGGATGCCGACATTGCGTTTGCCGAGGTCAACACGATGGCCGATCTTGCCAACCATCCGCATCTGCGCCGGATCGAGGTCGACACGCCGAACGGCCGCGTCAGCTATCCCGCGCCGGCACCGATCATCGTCGGCGAGACACGCTCTTACGGCCCGGTGCCCGCCATCGGCGAACGTCCCCAGTCCAGATAACAAGAGCGAGGCGTCATGACCGAGAAGCTCGACATCGATCACTTGCGGCAATGGATCGGCCGCAGCCAGGAGGCCACCGACATCGTCACCGCGCAGCTCGTGAAGGGCCTGCGCGCGACGCTGTTCCAGGAGGTCGGCGAGCCCAAAGCCGGCGATGCTGCGCCCTTCACGGTGCACTGGTGCCTGGCGCAGCCGGTGTTCCCGATGTCGATGCTCGGGCCCGACGGCCACCCGACCCGCGGCGGCTTCCTGCC
>NZ_AJQE01000335.1 GCF_000261685.1 Bradyrhizobium genomosp. I (2014)
GATGTGGGCCGGCGGCGAGATCGAATTCCTGCAGCCGCTTCGCGTCGGCGATGAATCGACACGAACCTCGCGCATCGCCGATGTGCAGGTCAAATCGGGCTCGACCGGCACGCTGTGCTTCGTCTCGGTCGAGCACAGCATCTCCTCGCCGCGCGGCGCCGCCATCCGCGAGCGGCAGGACATCGTCTATCGCGAGATGACCAGCAGCGCGCCGGCGAGCACCAAGGCTCCGCCTCCGCCGCCGAAGGCGCAGCACCGCGAGACGCACGTGTCCGATCCCGTGCTGCTGTTCCGCTATTCCGCGCTGACCTTCAACGGCCACCGCATCCATTACGACCGCGATTACGTCACCAAGGTCGAGGGCTATCCGGGCCTGATCTTCCACGGGCCGCTGCAGGCGGCGCTGATCATCGAGATGGCGGCCAAGCTTCGCGGCGGCAAGACGCCGAAGAAGTTCACCTATCGCGGGCTGCAGCCGCTGTTCGAGGGCACGGAGTTTTCGGTCAACGCCAACGAGACCGCTGATGGCATGGAGCTGTGGACCGCGAATGCGGAAGGCCAGCCGACGATGAAGGGCACGGCGGTGTGGTGATAGATCCGTCATTCCGGGGCGGTCCATAGGACCGGACTATGGTGCGCAATTGCGCACCAGAGAATCTCGAGCTTCCGGGTTCGCTTCGCGCCCCGGAATGACGGCGCAATCATAAGCACGCAAGGGACGGAAACCATGGCCAAGAACGGCAAGACCGGCAGCAGATCCGTCACCGTGAAGCAGGCGACGCTCGACCTGCTGCGATCCTTCGGCATCGACAGGGTGTTCGGCAATCCCGGCTCGACCGAGCTGCCGTTCCTGAGCGACTGGCCCGATGACATCGACTACGTGCTGGCGCTGCAGGAAGCCAGCGCGGTCGGCATGGCCGACGGCTATGCGCAAGCGACGCGCAATGCCGGCTTCGTCAACCTGCATTCGGCGGCCGGCGTCGGCAACGCGCTCGGCAACATCTACACCGCGCACCGCAACCAGACCCCGCTGGTGATCACCGCAGGTCAGCAGGCGCGCTCGATCCTGCCGCTGCAGGCGTTCCTCTATGCCGAGCGCGCGTCGGAGTTCCCGCGGCCTTACGTCAAATACAGCGTCGAGCCGGCGCGGCCCGAGGACGTGCCGGCCGCGATCGCGCGGGCCTATTACACCGCGATGCAGCCGCCATGCGGGCCGACCTTCGTGTCGATCCCGATCGACGACTGGGCACATGCCGCAGCTCCCATCGAGGCGCGCAAGGTCAGCCGCGAGATCGGGCCCGAGCCGGAGGCGATGAAGGCGCTGGTTGCCGCGCTCGGCTCGGCAAAACACCCTGCCCTCGTCGTCGGCCCCGGCGTTGATCGCGCCGGTGCGGTCGATCTGATGGTGCGCGTCGCCGAGAAGGCCAAGGCCAGCGTCTGGGTCAGCCCGTTCTCCGCGCGCTGCTCGTTCCCCGAGCGGCATCCGCAATTCGCGGGCTTCCTGCACGCTTCGCCGGCGCAGCTCTCCGATGCGCTGCGCGAGCACGATCTCGTCGTCGTCATCGGCGCGCCCGTGTTCACGTTCCATGTCGAGGGCCATGCTGCGATCTTCGACGGCAGGGCGACCATCTTCCAGATCACCGATGATGCGGACGCGGCGGCGGTGACGCCGGTCGGCACCAGCATCATCTCCACGATGAAGCCGGCGCTCAGCCTGCTGCTCGACATGCTCCCCGAAAACAACCGCGCGACGCCGAAAGGGCGCACGCTGCCGCCGGCACCGCAGGCGGCAGATCCGCTGCCGGTCGAATTCCTGCTGCATTCGCTGTCGCAGGCAATGCCGGACGGCGCATCACTCGTCGAGGAAGTGCCCTCGCACCGGCCGGCGATGCAGAAATTCATGCCGATGCGCGGCCAGGACAGCTTTTACACGATGTCGAGCGGCGGTCTCGGCTATAGCCTGCCCGCCGCCGTCGGCATGGCGCTCGGCAAGCCGGAGAGCCGCACGGTGTGCCTGATCGGCGACGGCTCGGCGATGTATTCGATCCAGGCGCTCTGGACCGCCGCGCAACGCAAGCTACCGCTCACCGTCGTCGTCATCAACAATTCCGGCTACGGCGCGATGCGCTCGTTCAGCCAGGTGATGCAGGTGCGCAACGTGCCCGGGCTGGAGCTGCCGGGGATCGATTTCGTGCGGCTCGCCGAAGGCATGGGGTGCCATGCGGCGCGGGTGACGAAAGCCGCGGAACTCGGTGAGGCACTGAAGCGCGGCATGGCGCATGCAGGCACGAGCCTCGTCGAGGTCATCGTGGATTCAGCGGTGCCGGTGCTGTACGGGCAGAAGCACTGAGGCCGTCGTAGCCCGGATGAGCGAAGCGACTTCCGGGGGCTGCGAGAGACGCCCCGGATGTCGCTTCGCTCATCCGGGCTACGGCATCATCAATTACGACGCCAGGAATCCCCCGTCGGCGGCCAGCACGTGTCCAACCACGTAAGAGGACGCATCCGACGACAGCCACACCACGGCTTCCGCCACCTCCTCCGGGCTTCCCATCCGCCGCAGCGGCAGGCCGGCGCTGACGGTTGCGACGTCGCCGACACCGGCGCGCAGCATCATGTCCGTGACGACGCGTCCGGGCGCGACGGCGTTGATGCGGATGCCGCGCGGAGCGTTCTCCATCGCCGCCGAGCGCGTCAGCGAGATCGCGGCGGCCTTCGAGGCCGAATAGAGCGAGAAGCCGGGATTTGGATTGCGCACGCCGCTGACGGAGGCGTTGACGACGATGCTGCCGCGGCCTTGCGCCAGCATCGCTGGCAATTGGTGGCGCAGGCAGAGAAACAGCGCGCGGACATTGGTGTCGAACACGCTGTCATAGATCTCGGTGCCCTGCTCCTCCAGCGGCGCGCGTCGCTCCTGGAAGCCGGCATTGTTGAAGGCGACATCGAGCCGGCCGCAACGTTCAATGGCCGTGCCGACCAGCCGCGCGACGTCGTCCTCTCGCGTGATGTCGGTCTTGAGCGGGATGGATTCCGCGCCAAGCTCGCGGCACGAAGCGGCGGTGGCCTCGATCTCGGCTTCGCGCCGGCCCGCCACGATGATCGCCTCCGCGCCTTCCGACGCCATCCGCAGCGCCGTGGCGCGGCCGATGCCACTGCCGCCGCCCGTGACCAGGCACACCTTGCCCTTCATCCGCTGACCCGCCGGCAAAGTTCCGTTCATGGTCCACTCCAAGACGCTTGCGCGCGCCGTTGCGCGCATATAGTTGTATGGTACAACTATATGCTGGGAGTCAAGGGATGGCCGAGCTTTCGCTGATCGACGACATCCGCGCCGCTTCGCGCCTGATGGTGCGCGAGCTCGGCTTCATGGATGCGACGGTGGCGGCTTCGGACTATCCGGCCTCGGCGGTCCACACCATCCTGGAGATCGGCATCCGCGGTCCCATGACATCAGGCGAGCTCGGCGACTTCCTGCACCTGGAGAAATCGAGCGTCAGCCGCATGGTACGAAAGCTGATCGATTGCGGCGAGCTGCGGGAGACGCCGGATGAGCTTGACGCACGCAGCAAGCTGTTGTCGCTGACCGCGAAGGGCCGCCGCACGCTGGAAGCGCTGCATGCCTTCGGCCGGCAGCAGGTGCGCGGAGCGCTGGCGGCGTTGACGGAAGCAGAGCAGCGCACGGTGCGTGAGGGCATCATGCTTTATGCGCGGGCGCTGCGGGCGAGTCGTCAGGAGCATGAGGCGGCAGCCTAGTCACCGGTGTCATCCCTGCGAACGCAGCGACCCATACCGCGTGATTTATCTGGGAAGTGAAGGTCCCAGTACCGCGGGGCAACGACAACGACCAGCCTTCGCCAAACTTCTTCCCGTGGTCATGGGTCGCGGCCTTCGCAGGGACGACACCGGTATGTGGCGTGGGCGTGCCTATAAGCGATGCCGCTTCTAGGTCACTTCCCGAACTCTTCCCGCATCTTGGCCTGGATCTTGGCCATGCCGCCGATCCAGCGGTCGTAATTCTCGGTCTTCTTGCGCATGTAGCCGAGCACCTGCGGATGCGGCAGGATCAGGAAGGTTTCCTGCTCGAGGCCGGCGAGCACGTCTTTCGCCACTTGCTCGGGCGTGAGGTCGCCGTCGCCGGATTGCGGGCCCTTGGGGATCGAGCGCAGCATGTTGGTGTCGACGCCCTGCGGGCAGAGGATCGAGACCCTGATGTTGTGGGCCTTGTGCGAGATCGCGAGATTCTCGGCAAAGCCGACCGCGGCGTGCTTGGTCGTCGAATAGGCCGGGCTGCCGACCTGCGACAGCAGGCCTGCGGCCGAGATGGTGTTGAGGAAATAGCCGCCGCCGCGCGCCCTCATGCGCGGGACGAGATGCCGCGCCGCGTAGACATGCGCCATGACGTGGATCGCCCAGCTCCGCTGCCAGGGTTCGTCCGAGGCGCCGCCGGCGTTCTCCGACATTGGGTCGAACCCGCCGCCGATGCCGGCATTGGAGCAGAACAGCTCGATCGGCCCGAACTGACGTTCAGTCTCCTCGATGACGTGCGCGACGTCCTTTTCCTGCGCGACGTCGCATTTGAAGGCGGCGCCATCAACCATGGCCGCGACCGCCCTCGCATTTGCGGCGTCCATGTCCGCGACCACGACCTTGGCCGCGCCCGCATTGTGAAAGGCCTCGCACAGCGCCTTGCCGATGCCGTTTGCGCCGCCCGTGACCACCACGACCTTGCCGGTCACCTGCATGCGACGTCTCCTCTGTCCTATATTGTCTTGTACCGCTTTATACCGCGCCGCTTATTCCGCGTCGCGGGTCCTGATCAGCTCAACACGAGGTCGAGCACCGCGGTATAATGGCATGCCGCGCCGGCCAAGACAAAGCCGTGCCAGATCGCATTCTGGAAACGCAGCCGCCGCCAGGCGTGGAAGATCACGCCAAAGCTGTAGAGCAGGCCGCCCGCAAGGATGAAGCCCAGCACCAGGGCGGGCAACGCCCTGACCACGGCGTCGTAGAGCATCATGCCGCTCCAGCCCATCGCGAGATAGATGCCGACCGAGACGCGGTCGAACCGGCCGGGATAGAGCAGCTTCAACACGATGCCTGATATCGCCACGCACCAGACGCCGGCGAGCAGCACCAGCGCGAACGCGCTGTCCTTCAGTTCCAGGATGAAGGGCGTGTAGGTCGCCGCGATCAGCAGATAGATCGCGGAATGGTCGAACCGCCGCAGCAGCCATTTGGCCGGCGACACCGGCCAGAGATTATAGGTCGCCGACAGCACCAGCATCGAGAGCAGGCCGGCGACATAGATCGAGACGCCGACGATATCGGCGGCGTCGGCATAGACCGCCGCCAGCACCACCAGGACGGTCGCAGCGATGATGCCGGAGAGCACGCCGATCGCATGGATAATGCCGTCGGCGATCAGCTCGGCGCGGTCGTAGTTCCAGCCGATCGCGTCGGCTGCGGCGTGGACAGAATTGGACGCGAACTGTTTCATTTGGAAGACGGTCATGGCAATCCGCAAAGCATGGCAATCCGCAAAGCGTGGCAACGCCCTCGTATATGGGTCTTTCGGGATCGACGCATCGTTCAAACGATGATTTGCCGACAAAGGCGGTGGAAGTATGAAAGCTTGATTTTCCTCAGGCAATTGCCACTTTTGTGACTAGTCCATTTTGCGTATCCCCCGCCCGAGATCCCCTCACGTTCATATGGCATTCAGTTTCCAGGATATGGTCGAGGAGGCGCGGCTGTCGGCGCGGGCGCTGATCGACTATGGCGAGCACTTCTTCAACCCGACGGTGCGGCTTGGTGTCACCGGTCTGTCGCGTGCCGGTAAGACCGTATTCATCACCGCGCTGATCCATGGGCTGACGCGCGGCGGCCGGTTTCCGGTGTTCGAAGCCTACGCCTCGGGCCGGATCGGCCGGGCACATCTGGCGCCACAGCCGGACGATGCCGTGCCGCGCTTCGCCTATGAGAACCATCTGCGTGCGCTGATCGAGGAGCGGCGCTGGCCGAACTCGACCGTGGACATCAGCGAGCTCAGGCTCGTCATCGAGTACCAGCGCCCGAACGGCGCCGACCGCACGCTGACGCTCGACATCGTCGACTATCCCGGCGAATGGCTGCTCGACCTGCCGCTGCTCCAGAAAAGCTACGAGCAATGGTCGGCGGAAAGCCTGGCGCTGTCGCGCGAGGCGCCGCGGGCGCATCTTTCCGCGGACTGGCACGCGCATCTCGCAACGCTCAAGCCCGAGGCGCGCGAGGACGAGCAGGCGACGCTGACGGCCGCACGGCTCTTCACCGATTATCTGCGCGGATGCCGCGACGAGCGGTTTGCGATGAGCCTGTTGCCGCCAGGCCGCTTCCTGATGCCCGGCAATCTCGCAGGCTCCCCCGCGCTGACCTTTGCGCCGCTCGACGTGCCCGCCGGCGGACAGGCGCCCGACGGCTCGCTCTGGGCGATGATGGTGCGGCGCTTCGAGGCGTACAAGGACGTCGTGGTGCGGCCGTTCTTCCGCGATCATTTTGCGCGACTCGATCGCCAGATCGTGCTGGCGGACGCTCTGGCCGCATTCAACTCGGGCCCCGAGGCGCTGCATGATCTCGAAGCCGCGCTTGCCGGCATTCTCGACTGCTTCAACATCGGCCGCAGCACCTTGCTCTCCAGCCTGTTCCGGCCGCGCATCGACCGCATCCTGTTTGCGGCGACCAAGGCGGACCATCTGCATCATTCCAGCCACGACCGGCTCGAGGCCGTGCTGCGCCGCGCCGTTTCAGGTGCCGTTGCGCGCGCGGAAGATACCGGCGCGGCGATCGACGTCGTCGCGCTTGCGGCCGTCCGCGCCACGCGCGAGGCGCAGGTCGCGCGTGGCCGCGACAAACTGCCGTCGATCCTGGGAACGCCGGCCGCGGGCGAAAGCGCGGGCGGCGAGTTCTTCGACGGCAACACGGAAGTCGCGACCTTTCCGGGCGATCTGCCCGTCGATCCCGAGCCGCTGTTCAACGGCACCGATGCGTTCCGAGGCCTGTCGACCGAGGCGGCGGAGAAAAGCGACTTCCGCTTCCTGCGTTTCCGCCCGCCCAAGCTCGAGCGCGAGGGCAACGACGAGCCGGCATTGCCACACATCCGCCTCGACCGTGCCTTGCAGTTCCTGATCGGAGACAAGCTGTCATGAACGACCGATCCCAGCAGCGGCGGCCGGCGACGTTCCGGCTCGACGATCCCGGCGTCGTCGTCACCGAAGCCGACGAGACGGGACGGCTCAGCCGCGGCACGATCCAGATCACGCCGGAGCCGGATCCATCCTCGCTGCCGGTGCCGGTTCAAGCCACGCTTCCAACGCGGCGCGGCTTCCCCTGGGGCGCGCTGTTCTGGTCCGGCCTCGCCGGGCTGACGCTGCTCGGTGTCGGGCTCGGCGTCGTCCACCTGATCGAGGATTTGTTTGCGCGCAGCGAGAGCCTCGGCTTCGTCGGGCTTGGCTTCGCGCTCGTCACCGCGTTGGCGCTCGCCGTCGTGATCGGACGCGAGGCGCTTGGGCTGGCGCGGCTCGCGACGATCGAGAAGCTGCATCAGCGCGCGACCGCCGTGCTCGCCAGCGACGACCGCAGCGAGAGCCGCGTCATCGTGCAGGATCTCCTGAAGATCGCGCACCAGAATCCGCAGCTGGCGCGCGCCCGTGCCACATTGGAGAGTCACGCCGGCGAGATCATCGACGGCGCCGACATGATCCGGCTCGCCGAGCGCGAACTGATGTCGCCGCTGGATGCGGAAGCGCGGCGGCTGGTGTCGTCGGCCGCGCAAAAGGTCTCGATCGTGACCGCGGTCTCGCCGCGCGCGGCGATCGACGTGCTGTTCGTATTCGTCGCCGCGCTGCGCCTGATCCGCCAGCTTGCCTATCTCTATGGCGGCCGCCCCGGTGCGCTCGGCATGATCCGCCTGCTCCGCCACGTCATCGCCCATCTCGCCATCACCGGCGGCATGGCCGCGAGCGACAGCCTGGTGCAGCAGATGCTCGGCCATGGCATCGCGGCGAAGCTGTCGCAGCGGCTCGGCGAAGGCGTGCTCAACGGCTTGCTGACGGCGCGGCTGGGATTGGCTGCGATCGACGTGACACGCCCGCTGCCGTTCGCGGCACTGCCGCCGCCGAAGCTGTCGGATCTGGCAACGGATTTGCTGCGGAAGAAAGACGACGAGGAGTAGCCGGCTCTGCTCTCCCTTACCCTCCCTGGAGGGGGAGGGTCGCTACGCATGAAGCGCAGCGCAATGCGTAGCGGGGTGGGGTGACGGTCTCACCACCTCGCACAGTGCCCGCGTTGAGAGATCACCCCACCCCGCTCGCGCTCCGCGCGACCGACCCTCCCCCTCCAGGGGAGGGCAAGAGGAGGCGCGCCACGCTCGTACTGAAATCGCCCGCAAGCACCTTCCACTGGAACAGCGGCGAGTCCTTCGGCGGTGACAGCTCGGGCGTCCAGCCTGTGAGCTTCTCGATCACATAGGTGTCCGCGAGAACGCCGCGCCAGCGGCGTTCGACCTCGCCAAGCTGTTCGCGTTTCGCCGGGATGTTGTCCCACAGCGACGAACGATCGTCCGGCTCGCGCCCGACATAGATCCCCGCGTGGCCCTTGATCCTGTCCATGCCGGGATCGCGAAAGTCCTGGAAGCGGCCGCGTTCGGTGAGCTCGACGACGGGCACGCGGCCCCTGAACAGCCAGCGCATCATGGCGTAGGTGCGGTAGTCCGTGGTCGCGATCCAGGTCGCACCGGTCTCATCGAGTGCGGCCTGCGCGCGCGCGGCCACCTGCTCGTAGCCGGCTTCCGCGCCGATCGGATCGATCTTGCCGAGGAGATTCCAGGGCGCGGCGACGTAGTAGAGAAACACGATGACGACGAAGGTGATGCCCGAGACGATCGCCGTGTTGGCCCAGAACAGCGATGATCCGAGCATCCGGGCCGACCATCCCTCTTTCGTCATCGTGGCGAGGTTCACCGCGGCGGCCGCGAAGCCCACCGGCCACATGAACATCGGCCAGGTGTCGCCGACCCGGAGCGTCAGCGACTTGAAGAAGAAATAGAGGAACGGCACCAGAACTGCAGTCGACAGCAGGACCGCGACCGGCTCGCGCGAGCGATAGCCGCGCCACGCCGTCAGCACCAGCCCCGTCATCACCACCGGCAGCATGACGAAGCCGACCAGGCCGAATTGCAGGCCGATGTAATCGCCGATCGTCCGCAGCGAGATGCCGTAATTGGCGGTGGCGCGCACGCCCTGGAAGCGGAACGAAGCCCAATCGTGCTGCGCATTCCAGATCAGCACCGGCGAGAACGCAAGGGTCGCAACCAGCACGGCGAGATATGGGTAAGGGCTGCGCAGCCAGCGCCAGCGCCAATCCGGCACCAGCAGAAAGGCGGCAACCGCCGGCGCGAACATGATCGCGGTGAATTTCGACAGCATGGAGAGGCCGGCGAACAGGCCGGCCGCAAGCCACCAGCGTCCGTCGCCGCTCTGCGCCAGCCGCACCAGTGACCACATCATCGCCACCGCAAACGGGATCATGACGACATCGGGCGCGACCTTGGCCATCAGCAGGCCGTAATAGAGCGCAGCTTCCGGCATCAGCACCGCGAACATGACGGCGCGCGCATCATGGGTGAGGCGGCGGACGATGTCGGCGAGCAGCACCTGCGTCACCAGCATTGCGACGATGCCGCCGAAGCGAACGCCGAGCGCGGTGTCACCGAAGATCGCGGTACTGAGGCGGATCATCCAGGCAACGCCGGGCGGGTGATCGAGGAAGCTGAGCGCCGTTTCCTTCGACCAGGTCCAATAATAGGCTTCGTCCGTGCGCAGCTCGATCGCGGAGGCATAGACGATACGCAGCGCGGTCATCGCGGCGATGATCGCCACGGCAACAAGGACGAGACGGCGTTCGGCGCCGTCTGGCTTCGCGGAGATGTCAGGGGCTGTCGTCACGGTCGCGCTTTTCCCCGACTTGGGAGGGGGAGTCAATGTACGGCAAGCCCTGTGGCTATGGATCCCGGATCGGCGCGCGCCCGAGGGCGCGCTTGTCCGGGACGACGGCGGAGTATGCGGCGGCATGCCGCGCATGTGATCGCAGGCGATATCCACCCCTGGAATTAAACGCTACGCTGGCTGTTCTCTTCCATGAACTGATACAATCGAATCATGGCCACCGCTCCCATACAGATGTCCGTCGTCCGCGCCACCAGCGTGCGGCAGGTGCGGCTCATCTGCGGCGTCATCCTGTTCGCCTATGTGGTCAGCCATTTCCTCAACCATGCGCTCGGCAACGTCTCGGTCGATGCCATGGAGGTCGGGGTCTACTACCACACCCTGTTCTGGCAGTTCCTCCCCGTCGCGATCGTGTTCTACACGGCTGCGCTCACCCATATGGGCCTCGGCATCTACGCCCTGTATCAGCGCCGGCAGTTCCGCTGGCGGACGATCGAGCCGCTCCAATTGGTGCTGGGCTTGAGCATTCCCGCCCTGGTCATGGGACACGTGATCGGGGTGCGGCTCGGCTACACGCTGTACGATCATCAGAAGCTCTATCCGCAGGAACTCTATCTGTTCTTCGTCGCGGCGCCGGGCCGGCTCTGGCAGATGACGATCCTGCTTCTCATCGCCTGGGTGCACGGCTGCATCGGCATTTTCTTCTGGCTTCGCCTCAAACCGTTCTTCACGCGCGCGGCACCCTATCTGCTGGCAGCCGCGGTGCTGATCCCGACGCTGGCGCTGCTCGGCATCTATCAGGGTGGCCGCAGCGTCGCCATCGAGAGCGGCGATGGAGAATGGCGCACGCACAATCTCACCCGCCGCCAGGTTGGCACGGTTGCGGAAGGCAACACGCTGGACCGCATCGCCGGCGGCCTCACCGTCGGTTATTTCGGTCTGCTGGGACTGGTGCTGGTGGCGCGTGGCGCACGCGCCTTGCGCGAAAGGCGCGGCGGCATGATCGCGCTGTCCTACGGCAACGGCAAGACGGTGCGCGTGCCAAAAGGCCTCTCCGTGCTGGAAGCAAGCCTGCGCCACAATGTGCCGCATGCCAGCGTCTGCGGCGGGCG
>NZ_AJQE01000336.1 GCF_000261685.1 Bradyrhizobium genomosp. I (2014)
GCGATCATGGTGCCCTGCCCGAACCGTCGCAACGCGAGGCCTTCGTGCTGACCCGTGTCGGCACCAGCGATCCCTCGATCAGACTCGCCTGCCAGCTGCGGCCGACATCAGATCTCTCCTTCTTCCAGCTCTTCACGCCGCAAACGTCATCGGCGAACGCGCAGGGATCGACACCGGCGCGCATCGGCCAGGAGCGCTATCTCGTCAGCCTGTTCGTGGACATGCGCGGCTCGACGCAGCTTGCCGAGAAGCGGCTGGCGTTTGGCACGGGCTTCATCGTCAACCGTTTCCTCGGAGCGGTCTCGCAGGCCGTCATCGAGAATGGCGGGCAGCCGAACCAGTTCGTCGGCGACGGCATGCTGGCGCTGTTCGGGCTGTCGGCCGACCCGCAAACCGCATGCCGGCAGGCGCTGAAGGCGGCCGCCGGAATCGCCACCCACATCGACGAGCTCAACGAGCTCCTGAGCCACGATCTTCGCCAGCCAATCCGCTTCGGCATCGGCATCCACGGTGGCGAGGTCATCATCGGCGACATCGGCTATCGCGATCACATCGTCTTCACCGCGCTGGGCGATGCCGTCAACGTCGCCGCCCGCCTCCAGGACATGACCAAGACGCTGGCCTGCGAGGCGATCGTCTCGGAGGAGATCCGCCGCACCGCGCACCTCGCCGAGGACGGCCTGCCGCAGCAGGAGGTCGCGATCCGCGGCCGCGAGGAACCGATGGCCGTGCGCGTGGTGGCGGATGCGAGGGAGCTCTCGGCGCTGGTCGATCGAAGCGAGCGCGTTGCGGCGTGACCCTTCAATTTCCCCGCTGAGGCAAGGGCAATCGAATTTGACCATTTGCAACGGCTCGTCATGCCCGGGCTTGTCCCGGGCATCCACGTTCTTCGTGCCGCGCAGCAAGGCGTGGATGGCCGGGACAGGCCCGGCCATGACGCTGTGGAAGCTTTAGCGTCTCCAGCTCTGACGCCTCTGCCGCGGTTGAGACTCGCCTTCTCTCATCACCACGTAACACCGGCCTGCTGCAATGCAGCGGCATGGCCTTGCTGCGAAAGCACGAATTGACATCATCCAGATCGTTGCGACAGATGGGCGCGGATCTTGCGGTGATGACCGCAGTCCAACGAAAAGCTCCGGGAGGAGACCAGAATGTTCGATCGACGCGACCTGCTCAAAGGAGCGGGGCTTGCCGCACTTGCGGCCACACTGAATTCCACCAGGGCGCTGGCGCTCGACACCGTCACCCTGCCCTTCGGCAATGGCGAACGGCCGCTGGTGAAATATCCGCAGAAGCGGCCGATGATCGGCCTGACCAGCCGGCCGCCGCAGCTCGAGACGCCGTTTGCGGTGTTCAACGATGGCCCGATCACGCCGAACAATGCGTTCTTCGTGCGCTATCATCTCTCCGACCTGCCCTACAATCTCGACCCCGACAAGTTCACGCTCGAGGTCAAGGGCAAGGTCGACAAGCCTCTCAAGCTGTCGCTGAAGGACATCAGGAAGATGAAGGCGGCCGAGATCGTCGCCGTCAACCAGTGCTCCGGCAACAGCCGCGGCTTCTTCGAGCCGCGCGTCGCCGGAGGCCAGCTCGCCAACGGCGCGATGGGCTGCGCGCGCTGGCGCGGCGTGCCGCTGAAGACCGTGCTGGAGATGGCCGGTGTGCAGAGCGGCGCCAAGCAGGTGACGTTCAACGGCATGGACGGGCCGGTCAGCGAGAAGACGCCCGATTTCGTCAAGGCGCTCGATCTCGATCACGCCGCCGATGGCGAGGTGATGCTGGCCTATGGCATGAACGGCGAGGACCTGCCGTTCCTCAACGGCTTTCCGCTGCGCCTGATCGTGCCCGGCTATTACGGCACCTACTGGGTCAAGCACCTCAACGAGATCACCGTCATCGACAATGTCTATGACGGCTTCTGGATGAAGTCGGCCTATCGCATTCCCGACACGCCCAACAATGCGGTCGAGCCAGGCACCGCCCCGAAGGCGACGATCCCGATCAACCGCTTCACCATCCGGTCCTTCATCACCAGCGTCCCTGATGGCGCCAGGCTGAAGGCGGGAGCTGTGACCCTGCGCGGCATCGCCTTCGACGGCGGCAAGGGCATCAAGGAGGTCCAGGTCTCCACCGACGGCGGCAAGACCTGGACCAACGCCAAGCTCGGCAAGGACCTTGGCAAATACGCCTTCCGCGAATGGAAGCTGCCGGTGAAGCTCGCGGCAGGGGGGCCC
>NZ_AJQE01000337.1 GCF_000261685.1 Bradyrhizobium genomosp. I (2014)
CAGGCGGCCACGAGCTCAAGGTACGGGCCACCGGCAATGGCGGCGAGACCCAGCCGGACACGCCGCGCTGGAATCCAGCGGGTTATCTGCGCAACGTCGTCGAAACCGTCCGCGTGACGGTGGCCTGAAGGAGAATGATCATGCAGCGCACCATTCCCCTCGCCATCACGCTCGCCCTCGCCGCCGTGGTGAGTTCGGCGCTTGCCGCGCCGGTCAACTACAAGACCCCCGACGAGGTCGCCGCCTTCAAGCCTGGTCCCAATCTCGATGTCGTGCAGGGCAATTGCAGCGCCTGTCACTCGTCCGATTACATCGCCACGCAACCGCCGATGAAGGACCGGAAGGGCTTCTGGCAGGCCGAGGTGACCAAGATGATCAAGGTCTATGGCGCGCCGATCGACGACGCGGATGTCGGCAAGATCGTCGATTATCTGGCTGCGACGTATTGACGGATGCCGGACGCGCGCGGGCTATTTGACCGCGAAACGGGCAAAAGCGGCAAAAACGCCGCGAAGTTGAGCGGAATTCAGCAAAATGCCGATATGGTTTGAGCTACCAAGCCCGCCACAATCCGCGTATCCTGTTAGGACCGAACCGGCCGATTGGCGGGGATTGGCGGTTCGAGATCTCGGAGGAAGACCCGCGGAGAAGTCGTGATGGCTAAAGGTACGGTCAAGTGGTTCAACCCGACGAAGGGTTATGGATTTATCCAGCCTGCGTCGGGGGGCAAGGATGTGTTCGTGCATATCTCGGCAGTGCAGAAAGCCGGCCTGTCCACTCTCAACGAGGGACAGACGGTGGAATACGAAGAGATCGCAAACCGGGGCAAGACCTCCGCAGAGAACCTCAAAGTATAAGCCCGCCAGCTTTTGCTGCCTCCCGGACCAATCCGGGAGCCGGGCCAAGAAAATTTCAGAAGACGGCCAGTGCACTCGACGACAGGCGTTGCGATTGCACGAGGATAGCTATTTTTCCTTGGAAGACCGTTTGTTCACGCCACAGCAACGACAATCGCGACGGCATTTCGTCAGCCCACCGGCAACGGTGCGTCGCGCTTGATCTCCTCCATCACCGCATAGGTCCGCGTCTCGCGCACGCCCGGCATCGACAGCAGGGTCTCGCCGAGGAAGCGTCGATAAGCGGCCATGTCCGCAAGCCGCGCCTTCACAAGATAGTCGAAGCCGCCGGCAATCATGTGACACTCCAGCACCTCGGGCGCGAGTTTCACTGCACGCGCAAAGCGCTCGAAATTGTCGGGCGTGGTCTTGTCGAGCAGCACCTCGACGAACACCAACAGGCCAAGACCGAGCCGGTGCGGGTTGAGCCGCGCACCGTAGCCCTCGACAAAACCCTCGCGCTGCAAGCGCTTCAACCGTTCGCCGATCGACGTCGGCGACAGCCCGATGCGCTCGGCGAGCTCGACATTGGCGATGCGCCCATCCTCCTGCAGAATCGAGAGGATTTTCCGGTCGATGCGATCGAGTTCCATATTTTATTCGGCCATTTTCTCATTGAACTTCACTTTCTAAGGTAAAGTCACTAATTTGTCCATCGAACTACGGTCATGCCGGCCTTATCCTGGATTTCAGCCACAGGACACGCCATGCCGAACATCCCGCCTCCCTTCGCTGCGCCCTATGCACCCGACGACGCCGACTTTGCCGCGCGTCTCTTGCCGTCGGCACATCCGAGCCCGCCGCAAGAGGCGCGGATCGACCGCACCGCGACGCGGCTGATCGAGGCGATCCGCAAGCGCGACGACCGGCTTGCAGGTAGTCTTGGCGGGGTCGAGGACATGCTGCGGGAGTTCGCGCTCTCGACCAAGGAAGGGCTGGCGCTGATGGTGCTGGCCGAGGCGTTGCTGCGCGTCCCAGACACGCGCACCGCCGACCAGTTCATCGAGGACAAGCTCGGCGAGGGCGATTTCATCCATCACGAAACCAAGTCCACCGCGTTCCTGGTCAACGCTTCGGCCTGGGCGCTCGGCCTGTCGGCACGGGTGATCCAGCCCGGCGAGACGCCCGACGGCACCATCGGTCGTCTCGTGAAGCGGCTCGGCGCGCCGGCGGTGCGCACCGCCACGCGCCAGGCGATGCGGCTGATGGGCAATCATTTCGTGCTGGGCGAGACCATCGAGCAGGCGCTGGAGCGGGGCCGGCCGCGCTCCGGCCAGAAGCCGCGCTATTCCTTCGATATGCTCGGCGAAGGCGCGCGCACGGCGGCGGACGCGAAGCGCTATTTCGATGCCTATGCCAGCGCGATTGAAACGATCGGCAAGGCGGCGGGCTCCCATCCCCTGCCCGACCGGCCCGGCATCTCGGTCAAACTATCGGCGCTGCATCCTCGCTTCGAGGCGATCAGCCGCGACCGCGTGATGGCCGAGCTGGTGCCGCTGCTGCTGGATCTGGCACAGCGCGCCAAGGCTCATGATTTGAACTTCACCGTCGATGCAGAAGAGGCCGACCGGCTGGAACTGTCGCTCGACGTGATCGCGGCAACGCTGGCCGACGCCTCGCTCGGGGGCTGGGACGGATTTGGCCTCGCCGTCCAGGCCTATCAGAAGCGCGCCGGCGCGGTGATCGACTACGTCGACGAACTCGCCCGCGCGCATGACCGCAAGCTGATGGTGCGGCTGGTCAAGGGCGCCTATTGGGACACCGAAATCAAGCGCGCGCAGGAGCGCGGCCTCGACGGCTATCCCGTGTTCACACGCAAGGCGATGACGGATCTGAACTACATCGCCTGCGCGACGAAACTGCTCGCCTTGCGGCCGCGCATCTTCCCGCAATTCGCCACCCACAACGCGCTGACGGTCGCGACCGTGCTGGAGCTTGCCGCTGATAGCAGCGGCTTCGAATTCCAGCGCCTGCATGGCATGGGCGAGGCGCTGTACGAGCAACTGGCAAAAGATCACCCGAACCTCGCCCACCGCACCTATGCGCCCGTGGGCAGCCATCGTGATTTGCTCGCCTATCTGGTGCGCCGGCTCCTGGAGAACGGCGCCAACTCGTCGTTCGTGGCGCAGGCGGCCGACTATCGCGTGCCGGTTTCGGCGCTGCTACAGCGCCCGGCGGATGCCATCGGCCGACCGCAACAGGCGGCCCATCCCAGGATTCCGTTGCCGGCAGATCTGTTCGCGCCGGAGCGGCGCAATTCGCGCGGCGTCGAATTCGGCGAGCGTGCCGCACTCGACCAGCTGCTGGCCGGCGTCAGGGCCGAGGCGGCCGATCTCAAATCCATCACCGACGCGACGCCGGATCAGGCCAGCGCAGCCGTGGCCGCAGCACGCGCGGGCTTTGCCAGTTGGAGCCGGACGCCGGCAGCTACGCGCGCGACGGCGCTGGAGCAGGCCGCGCATCTCCTGGAGAGCCGAGGCGCGCATTTCATCGCGCTGCTGCAAGCCGAGGGCGGCAAGACGCTTGACGATGCGTTGTCGGAGCTGCGCGAAGCCGCCGACTTCTGCCGCTACTATGCCGCGCAGGGCCGCAAGCTGTTCGGCGCCGATGCCGCCATGCCCGGCCCGACCGGCGAGAGCAATGCGCTCGCCATGCGCGGCCGCGGCGTCTTCGTCGCGATCTCGCCATGGAATTTTCCGCTGGCGATCTTCCTGGGGCAGGTCACGGCGGCGCTGATGGCCGGCGACAGCGTGGTCGCAAAGCCGGCCGAGCAGACGCCGCGCATCGCTCGCGAGGCCGTTGCCCTGCTGCACGAGGCGGGCATCCCCAGGAGCGCGCTGCACCTCGTCACCGGCGATGGCCGCATCGGGGCCGCGCTGACGGCGCACGCGGATATCGCCGGCGTCGTCTTCACCGGCTCGACCGAGGTTGCCCGCAGCATCAACCGGACGCTCGCTGCCAAGGACGGGCCGATCGTGCCGCTGATCGCGGAGACCGGCGGCATCAACGCCATGATTGCGGATGCCACCGCGCTGCCCGAACAGGTCGCCGACGACGTCGTGACCTCGGCCTTCCGTTCAGCCGGCCAACGCTGTTCGGCGCTGCGGCTCCTGTTCGTGCAGGAGGACGTCGCCGACCGCATGATCGAGATGATCGCGGGCGCCGCGCGCGAGTTGAAGATCGGCGATCCCTCCGACGTCGCAACCCATGTCGGGCCGGTGATCGACGAGGAGGCCAGGCAGCGCCTTGATGCGCACATCGCGCGAATGAAGCGCGAGGCGCGGCTGCACTTTGCAGGCGATGCGCCGGAAGGCTGCTTCGTCGCGCCGCACATCTTCGAGCTGAAGGAGCCCGGCCAGCTCACCGAGGAGGTCTTTGGCCCGATCCTGCATGTCGTACGCTATCGCGCCGAGAACCTCGAACGCGTCCTGCAAGCGATCGAGCGTACCGGCTACGGGCTCACCCTTGGCGTCCACTCCCGCATCGACGACACGGTCGAGGCGATCATCGATCGCGCCCAGGTCGGCAACATCTACGTCAACCGCAACATGATCGGCGCCGTGGTCGGGGTGCAGCCGTTCGGCGGCAACGGCCTGTCCGGAACCGGCCCGAAGGCCGGCGGCCCGCACTATCTCGCGCACTTTGCGACCGAGCAGACCGTTACGATCAACACGGCGGCCGCCGGCGGCAATGCTGCGTTGCTTGCGGGGGAGGAGTGAGGCCCTGCGCCGGGCGCCGTTGCATCCCGCGGAAACATCGGTCTAATGCTGCATGATGCGCCCGCGCCAATTCCAGCGCGCGGGAAACGACTGGAGCGAGGGAGCAACGCCGCGATGGACAAGGGCATTTTTGCGGGTCTGAAGGTTCTGGACTGTGCGAGCTTCATCGCAGCGCCCGCGGCCGCGACCGTGCTGTCGGACTTCGGCGCCGAAGTCATCAAGATCGAGCCGCCCGGCGCCGGGGACCCCTACCGCAATCTGCCGAACCTGCCGGGCTATCCGACCGGCGAGCACAATTTCGCCTGGCTGCTGGAGGCCCGCAACAAGAAGAGCATCGCGCTCGACCTCGCAAAGCCCGAGGCGCAGGCCGTACTGTACAAGCTGGTGGCGGAGGCCGACGTCTTCATCACCAACATGCCGCCGCCGGTGCGCGCCAAGCTCGGCATCACCTACGACCATCTCGCCCATCTCAACGATCGGCTGATCTATGCCTCCTTCACCGGCTATGGCGAGAAGGGCGAAGAGGCCAACAAGCCCGGCTTCGACAGCAATGCCTATTGGGCGCGGTCCGGCCTGATGGACCTCGTCCGCGCCGACACCGACACCACGCCGGCACGTTCTGTCGCCGGCATGGGCGATCATCCCTGTGCCATGGCGTTCTACGGCGCCATCGTCACCGCGCTCTATCAGCGCGAGAAGACCGGCAAGGGCTCGCACGTCGCCTCCAATCTGATGGCGAACGGGGTGTGGGCGGCGAGCGTGCTGGCGCAGGCAAAACTCTGCGGCTCCAGGTTCGGCGAGCGACGGCCACGCGAGCGCGCGCTGAACGCAGTCGCCAACCATTATCAGTGCAGGGACGGCCGCTGGCTGATCCTGTCTCTGCTGAACGAGGAGAAGCAGTTTCCGACGCTGGCGCGCTGCCTCGGGCGCGAGGATTTGATCAATGATCCTCGCTTTGCCACCAAGGCCGACCGCCATGCCCGCTCGGTCGAGCTGATCAAGATCCTGGACGACACTTTCGCCACCAGGGATCTCGCCGAATGGCGCAATATCCTCGACGGCAACGGCCTCGTGTTCGGCGTCGTCGCCATCCTGGACGACATCCCGAACGACAAGCAGATGCTCGACAACGAGGTGCTGGTGCCGTTCGAGAACGACACCATGCTCACCATCAACAGCCCGATCTGGATCGACGGCGCCAGGAAGGTGCAGCCGCGCAAGCCGCCAGCCGTCGGCGAGCACAGTGACGAGATCTTGCGTGGCGCGGGATACGACGAGGCGGCGATCAAGGCGCTCAGGGGTTCGGGGGCGGTGGGGTAAGGTCAAGTCGCTCGCTACACACTCCGCTGTCGTCCCGGCGAACGCCGGGACCCATAACCACAGGGAGCAGTTTGGCGAAGACGCATCGTTCGGGACGTCTACCGAACTACGACCGAGAGATTCCGCGGTATGGGTCCCGGCGTTCGCCGGGACGACACTGAGCCAGATGCATTGCTGGATTGCTTCGCTGCGCTCGCAATGACGGCGCAGGACGATCGCGCTATACATCGACAAAACACATGTCATGAGCTCCCATGCCCAGCTACCGCCTGCACTACTTCCCTGAATCCGGCAACAGCTACAAGCTGGCGTTGATGCTGACGCTGTGCGGCGAGACGTTCGCGCCGGTGTGGACCGACTTTGGCGGCGGCGTCACGCGCACGGCGGAGTGGCGCAGCGCCGTCAACGAGATGGGCGAGATTCCCGTGCTCGAGATCGACGGCGTGAAGATGACGCAGACCGCGCCCCTCCTGCTCAAGCTCGCCGAGCAATATGGCCGCTTCGGCGCCGAAATGGAGGAAGAGAAGTTCGAGCTGCTGCGCTGGCTGTTCTGGGACAACCACAAGCTCACCGGCTACATGGCGACCTACCGCTTCATGCGCGCCTTCACCGAGAAGAACGATCCGCAGGTGCTGAAGCATTTTCGCCGGCGGCTCGAGGACTTCCTCGGCATTCTCGACGGGCATCTCCAGCACAATGACTTCGCGATCGGGGCGAGGCCGACGGTCGCCGACATCTCGATGATGGCCTATCTGCACTATCCCAGCGACGAGCACGGCTTCGATTTCGCGGCGAGCCATCCCGCCATCCACGCCTGGCTCGGCCGCATGGCCGCGCTGCCCGGCTGGATGCCGGCCTATGAGCTGCTGCCGGGCAAGCGGATGACGAACTACGCGAAGTGAGGGCTACCTCAGCGCCAGCCAGCCGAGCGTAAACAAGATCCCTCCGACGATGACGGCCACCGCGACCGCCCAGGTGCTGACGCGGATGCTGCCGGTGACCTGCTTGGCTTCCTCATTCCGCGCGATCTCGCGATTGCGCTCCTTGTTGGTCCCGCTGGTATCCGTCATGGGTCATCCAAAATCGGTTTAACGCGTCTTGATGAAGCACATGCCGATGCGGCGCGAGGCCGCGGCAGCCTGACAGGTGAGACCGTTAGCACAGCTCCATGACGTAAAACTCCTGTCCGGCGATCCCGATCCCGCATCTTGCAGGGAACAATGCGCACCCCAGCCGTCCTGATACTCGGTGCCGGCCAGCTCCGGGCTGCCGCGGGTCTGCGGCCGGCTGGCAAATCCGCGTGAGAAATCAGGACGTTTACCCGCGGCGAACGCGGTCAGGATGTCGCGGCGGCGGAGCTGGTCGCCGAAAAAATGCGGCGAGGCCGGCACGATGGCGGAATTCGACGGCTTGTCCGCAAGCCAGTCGACGCCCGGGAAATGGAAGCCGCCGATGCCGCGGGTCTGGTGACAACCGGCGCAGGTGACGTCATTGAGACGGCGCTGGAAACCGGCGACTGAGCGGATGTTCTGCATCTCGACGCCGCGGGCCGCCGCCTGCTTCAGCGCACCGACCACGTCGCCATCGGTGAAGACTGGATCGCCGTTGCCCTCACCTTGCATCATGCCGAACGCGGGCTGCAGCGCCGAAGCATCGAGGCCGGCGGGCGTCGGCACCACTGCGGCCTTGGCCAGGAACTTCTCCGGGATCAGCACGGTGCCGCGATCGAACTCGCGCAGATGATTGGGCGCGAGCAGCCAATCCCGGAAGTCGCGTCGGAGATCATTATCGGCGAAGATCCTGTCGCGGTCGATCTGGTTCTCCAGCGTCGATTCCTCGAACCTCTTCGTGGCAGCGTCGTACTTGAACACCTTGAGCAGATAGTCGGAGCGGAAATCATGCAGCGCCGATTTCGGCGCGACCGAGACCTGGATGTTGGTCTCGATGCGGTCGAGCATGGCGTCGTAGGGAGGGACGCGACTGCCGATCAGGCCTTGCCAGTCGCCATTGTCGAGCCAGCGCCGGGCGACCTCGGCGCAGGTCACCAGTTTGCCCTTCGCATCCGTCTGGCGCGGATCGCCCGCCTTCATCACGAGGTTGAGCGTCATCGGGAGGCGCGTTGCGGTCTTGCCGCCATCCGGCCTGCTCTCGAAGCGCGCGAGACGGTAGATCAGCCGGATCTCGCCGCAGGACTCTTCGGCGACATAGGCGCGGTCCATGCGATTGACGATCCCAGCCAGCACGAAACGCGTGTCGGGAGATTTCAGATTGGCCCGATCGAACAATTGCGCGTCAAAACCCTCGCCGACGCCGATGGCTTCGGTCGGATATGCCGCCTTGTAGCGCGCGATGTAGCGGTCGAATTCCGCATCGATCGCCGGCAGAATCGCTTTGAGCTGCGGCAGCGACGCCAACATCAGGTCGGTCGTGAGCGGGACGTCGGCGTTCCGCTCCGGCGCGAGCAGGCGCGAGATCGTCAGCGTATCGTTCTGGTCGAGCTTGCGCAGGAGATCGGGATCGGTGATGGCGGTGCCGCGCGTCAGAGCAGTATCTTCCGCTGCGAATAGCGAATGGACGCCACCTAACAATGCGGCGACAGCAAAGAGAATTCGCAAGGCACGGCCCATGCTTCAGGTAACACCGCGCAGGGACACCTATTCAAGTAAAAAGGCGCCTCACATGGTGGTGAAGCGCCTTTTCGAAAGTCGATATCGAACGCTCAGCGCGACACGATCAGGCCCCTGCTGGTGACGACCACCCAGCGGCCGTCCTGGCGGCGGATCGCATCGACGCGGCCGACGCCGGGGATGGGATCGCCGGGATAGACCTCGTAGAGGCCGTCGCGGCCCTCGATCAGCGCACCGCCATTGGCGGCGTTGCGCAGCCTCCAGCCCTCGATCGTCGGAAGACGCCCGACCTCGCTCTTGGGCGCGGCTGGTGCCCGTGCGGCTGCGGCGGTCGCAACCTGGGTCGGCGCGATCGAGCCGGTGGTCTCCTTGGCGGGAGCTGCCGCGGCCTGCGCTGGGGCGGCGGGCGGCGCGGCGCGAAGCTTGTCGACGGTCTCGGACAGCTTGGCGATCCTGGCCAGCGGCTCGGCTTGCGCCTTCTCGAGCTTGTCGAGTCGGTCGTTGGTCCGGTTGAACTGGCTGACGCCGGATTTCGAACCGTGCTCGACATTGGCCTTCAGCGCGACGAGGTCGGCGTCGATTCGCGCGACCGAAGCATCGAGCGCGCTGGTGTCGGCGACCTGTACCGGCGCCTGGGCCGGGGCTGCGAAACGCATCATGCCGGCGGTCGCGAGCGCGCCGCTGATCGCGCCGACGCAAGCGGCAATCGCCACCACCGCGGCCATCGCAGACAAGCGGCGCTTGCCGCCGGTCTCGCGCGGCTCGTCCGCCTTGACATGGGGAGCAAAGTCCTCGCGGTCCCAGGACCGCTCCGAGGGCGCCATGACAATGAGCTTGCCGGGCCTGGACTCGGGCTTGGACTCGAGCTTGGACTCGGCCTTCGCTTCGAATTTCGGCACGTCGATCCGCGGGGGCTCGACTTTGGGAGCATCCGCCTTGACCGGATCCGGCTTGGGTGGCGCCTCGTGGTCGGGCGCGATCGAGGGGGCGTCGATCCCGGCAGCCTCGACAGCCTGCGACGTGGTCGTACCGGCTTT
>NZ_AJQE01000338.1 GCF_000261685.1 Bradyrhizobium genomosp. I (2014)
TGCTCAGCCATTGGTTCGCTCACAGTTCAAATACTCCGCTCTGGATTGACCTTTTGGTAACTTTCATTGCTTGCGAAATCCTTACCTCGGGACCCGCTTACCGAAATTTTAGGAAGTTATCCGGGGCCGAATTGGGCCGGGAAGATGGAACCGGTGTGGCGGGCGTGAAACAATTTGTAACCGGGCCGAGATGAACGGCAGCGGAATGATGACACAACGCGCAACGATCTCACCGTCATCGCGAGCGCAGCGAAGCAATTCAGAATCTCTCCGCGGCGGCGATTGCTTCGTCGCAAGGGCTCCTCGCAATGACGGACTGGGCAGCGCCCTTCACATCACAGTCCGTCACATCACGACCGGTGCATCCGGCAGCTCGTTCGGATGCGATGCGGCCGGCGGGAAATGCCGCGCCAACTCGCGCGACACCGCTTCGATGCCGGCGATCACGCCGCGCTCGAACTGGCCTGAGGCGAACTCCGTCTCCATCGCGCGGCAGATGGTCTCCCATCCGGTCGCGCCGACCTTCGCGTCGATGCCGCGATCGGCGATGATCTCGACGTCGCGATCGGCGAGCAGCAGATAGATCAGGACGCCGTTGTTGTGCGCGGTGTCCCAGATGCGCAGGTGCGCGAACACGTCGAGCGCGCGCTCGCGCGCCGGCTGGTTGCGGAACAGCGGCGCGCCATCAAGCGCACCTTCGACGACGAAACGGACCTGCCCCGAATGGGTCGCCTCGCCGCGCTTGATCGCCTGCTCGATGCGATCGAGCACGGCTCGCGGAAAAATCTGCCTCGCCCGCCAATGATATTGCGCGAGATGCCTGGCAATGCGCTTGATGCTCATGACCGCTACCAGTTCCCCGAGGCGCCGCCGCCGCCAAAGCTGCCGCCACCGCCGCTGAAGCCGCCGCTGTCGCTGCTGCTCGACGATCCGCTACTCCAACCGCCTCCCGATGAGCCGCTCGACCACGGGCCGCCGCGCGAACGGCCCGTGCCCGGGGTGATCGCCGAAAACAGATCGGCGACAAATCCGATGATGAAGCCGAGCACGCCAACGGCCGCGGCGAGCGCCGCGGAGCCGAGGATAAACCAGGTCACCGCCGCGATGATGCCCCCGGTCACCAACGATCCGAGCAGCCGTCCCAGGATCGCGCGGAAGAACCCGCCGACGCCGATCGAGGCGAACAGCGCCACGGCAAACACCGGCACAAGGTCGTCCAGATTGTGGGCGAAGTTTGCGCTGCGCGAGGGTGAGGGCAGCGGCTCGCCATCGATCACCCGCATCATGCGGTCGACACCCGCGTCGATGCCCGCGGCGAAGTCGCCGCTCCTGAATTTGGGAGTGATATCCTCGTCGATGATGCGCCGCGAGGTCACGTCGGTCAGCGCGCCCTCGAGGCCATAGCCGACCTCGATGCGCAGGTGCCGGTCGTTCTTGGCGACGACGAGGATCGCGCCGTCGTCGATCTTCTTGCGGCCGATCTTCCAGGCCTCCGCGACGCGGATCGAGAATTGTTCAATCATCTCCGGCTGCGTGGTCGGGACGATCAGGACGGCGATCTGGCTGCCCTTGCGCGACTCGAAGTCACGCAGCTTTTGCGAGAGCGAGGCGATGTCGCTGCTGGAGAGCGTGCCGGTCTGATCGACGACGCGGCCGGTGAGTTCGGGGACGGCGACGTCGGCTGAGGCCGGGAGCGCGAAGGCGAGAAGCAGCGCGATGGCGAGGACAAGCGCAGTGAAGGCCGAACGAACTCGCCACAACCTCGATGTCATCTCCCGCCTGGTGCGCGCTGCGCACCGGGGCGGGCGATCCAGTATCCCAGAGGCCGCAGTGCTTGAACCGAGAAGCCGCGGCGTACTGGATTCCCCGCCTGCGCGGGGAATGACAGCGGTGGGTGGGGCGTCGAGCATTCGCAAAGCGGCGCGCGGTTACTTCGACGGTGCCGGTGCCGGGTTGAAATCCACTTTCGGCGCGGTCGAGATCTCCTTCTCGTTCTCGACCGAGAAGTTCGGCTTCTCCTTGTAGCCGAATGCCATCGCGGTGAGGTTGCTCGGGAAGGAGCGGATGGTGACGTTGTACTCCTGTACCGACTTGATGTAGCGGTTGCGCGCCACGGTGATACGGTTCTCGGTGCCCTCGAGCTGCGACATCAAATCCTTGAACAGCGCATCGGACTTGAGCTGCGGATAGTTCTCAGTGACGACCAGCAGCCGCGACAGCGCGCTGGAGAGTTCGCCCTGGGCGGCCTGGAATTTCTGGAACGCGGCGGGGTCGTTCAGCACCTCGGGCGTCGCCTGGATGCTGCCGACCTTGGCCCGGGCGTTGGTGACGCCGAGCAGGACGTCCTTTTCCTGCTGGGCAAAGCCCTTCACCGAGTTGACGAGGTTGGGCACGAGATCGGCGCGGCGCTGATACTGGTTCACGACCTCGGACCAGGCGGACTTGATCTGCTCGTCCTCGCTCTGGATCGCGTTGTAGCCACAATTGGTCAGGCTCAGCGAGGCCAGCGCCGCCAGCACGGTCAGGATCTTGCGCATCAAATTTCTCCCGGTGGAATCTACCGCAAACTACCAGATTGGGCACGCAAGGCACCAGCTTCCCAACGTCATTCCGGGGCGATGCGCAGCATCGAACCCGGAATCTCGAGATTCCGGGTTCGCTTCGCGCCCCGGAATGACGGCGACAAACAGTTGCGCACGGCAGCTCCAGCCGATTGACGCAAGCCTCTTGCCTGGCGCCAGCCGACATAGTCAACTCCGGCAAAACAAGAACGGAAACGCCGGAGGTAACGCATGTCCTCGTTCGCGACCATTCTCGTGGAGAGGCCGGAGCCGGCGATCAGCCGGATCGTGATGAACCGGCCCGACGCACGCAACGCGCAGAACCTGCAAATGACCTACGACCTCAACGCCGCCTTCGATGCGGCGGTGCAGGACGATGCGGTCAAGGTGATCATCCTCGCCGGCAATGGGCCGCACTTCTCGTCCGGCCATGACCTGCGCCCCGGAGGCAGGAATGCCGCAGGCGTCGATTTTCCACCGATCGGACATTGGGGCGGCTTTGCCGAAGCTGGCGCTCATGGCCGCTTCGCCCGCGAGCAGGAAATATATCTCCAGATCACGCGGCGCTGGCGCAACCTCGCCAAGCCCACCATTGCCGAGGTGCATGGCAAGTGCATCGCCGGCGGCCTGATGCTGGCCTGGGCCTGCGACCTCATCATCGCCAGCGACGATGCGCAGTTCTGCGATCCCGTCGTCACCATGGGCGTCTGCGGCGTCGAATGGTTCGTCCATCCCTGGGAACTCGGCCCGCGCAAGGCCAAGGAGCTCCTGTTCACCGCCGACAGCTGGAGCGCGCAGGAGGCGCACCAGCTCGGCATGGTCAACCAGGTCGTGCCGCGTGCGGAATTATCGTCGCGCGTGCTTGAGCTGGCGCGCCGGATCGCGGCAAAACCTTCCTTCGCGCTGAAGCTGACCAAGGAAGCAGTGAATCGTTCGGTCGACGTGATGGGCCAGCCGGCAGCGATCGACCAGGCTTTTGCGCTGCACCAGCTCTGCCACGCCCACAATCTCCAGGAGTTCGGCATGATCGTCGATCCCTCCGGACTGCATCCCTCCGTGCGCAAGCCGCCGGCGGCCGCGGAGTAGACACGATGGATCTCAATCTCAGTGACGAGCAGAAGCTGCTGCGCGAGAGCGCGGAGCGCTTCGTGGCGCAGAGCTACGATGCCGATCATCGCCGCAAGATGGCGAACGACCCGCTCGGCTTCAGTCCTGCGGTGTGGAAGCAGTTCGCCGAGCTCGGCTGGCTGGCGCTGCCGCTTCCCGAAGAGTTCGGCGGGCTCGGCGGCGGCGCGGTCGAGATCGGCATCCTGATGGAAACCTTCGGCCGCGGGCTGGTGTCGGAGCCCTATGTCGCAACCGTGGTGCTCGGCGCCGCGCTGATCGCCAGATGCGGCACCGCGGAGCAGAAGCAGGCGAGCCTGCCCAAAGTGGCGGATGGATCACTGAAGCTTGCCTTTGCGCATTCCGAGCGCGCGGCCCGGTTCGATCTTGCCAAGGTCACGACCAGCGCCAACAAGACGGCGCAAGGCTGGCGCCTCGCCGGCAGCAAGACCGCCGTGCTCGACGGACACGCCGCCGACCAGATCATCGTCTCCGCGCATATCCACGATCATCGGGGGCCGTCGGGTCGGATCGGTCTGTTCCTCGTGCAGGCGACGACGCCGGGCCTCGTCATCAGCGACTATCCGCGCCTTGGCGGCGGACGTGCCTGCAACATCGAGCTGTTCGACGTGCATCTGCCGGAAGACGCCCTGCTCGGCGACGGCCAGGACGCGCTGCCGGCGATCGAATGCACCATCGATCGCGCCATGGCCGCACTCGGTGCGGAGGCCGTCGGCATCATGCAGACGCTGCTGGAGACGACGCTGGAATACACCAAGATCCGAAAACAGTTCGGCCGGCCGCTCTCCGCCAACCAGGTGATCCGCCACCGCCTCGCCGACATGGCGATGCAGGTCGACGAGGCGCGCTCAATGGCGCTGCGCGCTGCGCTGAAGGCAGATAGCCCGCCGGTCGAGCGCGCGCGGGCCGCGTCCGGCGCGAAAGCAAAAATCGGCAAATGCGCCCGCTTCGTCGGCGAGCAATCGATCCAGCTCCACGGCGGCATGGGCGTCACCGAGGAGCTCGAGGTCGGCGCCTATTTCAAGCGCCTCGTCGCCTTCGACACGCTGTTCGGTGGCAGCGCGCACCATTACGCCCGCCACGCCGAGCTTGGCCGCAGGGCCTGACCCAAGGAGCGCAACATGGACCTGTCGTTCAATGCCGAGGAGCGTGCCTTTCAGGACGAGGTGCGCGGCTTCATCGCCAAGAATCTCACCGAGGAGATGAAGCGCGCAACCGCGCTGACGCCCTCCGTATTTTCCGACCCTGACATCGGCATGGCCTGGCAGCGTGCGCTGCACCGCCAGGGCTGGGGCGCACCTGGCTGGCCGGTCGAACATGGCGGGCCGGACTGGACACCGGCGCAGCGCTGGATCTTCGAGACCGAATGCGCGCGCGCCGGCGTGCCCAGCGTCAACGTGATGGGCGTGAAGATGGTGGGGCCGGTCATCATCGGCTTCGGCTCGCCGGAGCAAAAGAACTTCTACCTGCCGCGGATACTCTCCGGCGAGGATTATTGGTGCCAGGGCTATTCCGAGCCGGGCTCCGGCTCCGATCTGTCCTCGCTGAAGACGCGCGCGGTGCGCGACGGCGACGACTACATCATCAACGGCACCAAGATCTGGACCACGCACGCCCACCACGCCAACCGCATGTTCGCGCTGGTGCGCACCAGCGACGGCAAGCGCCAGCAGGACGGCATCAGCTTCATCCTGATCGACATGAAGACGCCGGGCATCACCACGCGGCCGATCCTCACCATCGGCGGCGACCACGAGGTCAACCAGGTGTTCTTCGACGACGTGCGCGTGCCCGTCGCCAACCGCGTCGGCGACGAAGGCAAGGGCTGGACCTACGGCAAATATCTGCTCGAATTCGAGCGTGGCTCCGGGATTGCCTCGGCGAAGCTGCGCGAGGGATTGAAGGCGATCGCGGACCTTGCCGAGTCGGATCTCACGGGACGCGCCATCGACAGCCCCGATATCGCCACGCGCATCTCGGAGGTCGAGGTCGACATCGACGCGCTGGAGATGACCGAGCTGCGCGTGCTCTCCGCGCTGCAAACCGGCCAAAATCCCGGCGCGGTGTCCTCGATCCTGAAGCTGCGCAACAGCGAGATCCGCCAGGCCGTGACGCGGCTGGGCGCCGACGTGATCGGCCACGACGCCCTTGCCGTCGAGCCGATGCGCCCGCTCTACAAGCTCAACCACGAGCCGGCGACGCCCGAGGAGATGCTGACTGTGATGCCGGAATATCTCAACGGCCGTGCCTACACGATCTTCGGCGGCACATCGGAGATCCAGCGCGACATCATCGCGAAGATGATGCTGGGGATTTGAGGGGCAAGCTGGAGCCACACAATCCGCTGTCGTCCCGGACAAGCGTAAGCGCAGATCCGGGACCCATAGCCACAGGAAGAGGTGGTTACGGGGACCCGGAGTTACCAGCTTCGCACGACAACCACTCCCTGTGGCTATGGGTCCCGGGCTCGCGCTTTGCGCGCCTCGGGACGACGAGCTGAGTTTGGGGCGATAGCCCGCACAACAATGACCTGCAGCTACCCCGCCGCCTTCGCGTCCCTTATCGCTTGCCAGATCTTCTGCGGCGTCAGCGGCGTATTCAGCTGGGTGATGCCGAGTTCGGCGAGCGCGTCCATCACGCCGTTGGTGACGCAGGGAGGGCCGCCGATGGCGCCGGATTCGCCGCAGCCCTTGGCGCCGAGCGGATTGGTGCGGCAGGGCGCGGAATCATCCAGCGTCACCGCGATCGGCGGAACGTCGTCGGCGCGCGGGATGCAGTAGTCCTGATAGCTTGCGGTCAGCAGCTGGCCGTCTGCATCGTAGGACACGCCCTCATACAGCGCCTGGCCGATGCCCTGCGCCACGCCGCCATGGATCTGGCCGGTGACCAGCATCGGGTTGACGGCGACCCCGACGTCGTCGACCGTGGTGTAGCGCACGACCTTGGAGACGCCGGTCTCCGGATCGATCTCGACCTCGCAGATATGCGTGCCGTTCGGCCAGCTCGGGCCGTCGACTTCGCCTTCGGAATCGACGCTGAGCTTGGCACCGCTCTCCTTCTCGGCGAGATCGAACAGGCTGATGCGGCGGTCGGTGCCGACCACGGTGAGCATGCCGCCCTGATACTCGATGTCCTCGACCGAGGTCTCCAGCACGTTCGCTGCCTTCTCGCGCGCCTTCTGGATCAGGTCGTTCGACGACACGGCCACGGCAGTGCCGCCGACGAACAGCGAGCGCGAGCCGACGCTGCCGAAGCCCATGGCGAGATCGGTGTCGCCCTGCACGACGTCGATCTTGTCCATGGGAATGCCGAGCGTGTCGGAGATCATCTGGGTGTAGGTGGTCTGCAGCCCCTGCCCCATCGCCATGGTGCCGGAATGCAGGACGACGCGCCCCTGCGAGGTCGCGTGCAGGCTGACTTTCTCGGTATGCGCGCGACCGCCGGTCCATTCGATGTAGGAGGTGATCCCGCGGCCGTAGAGCAGGCCTTTCTTCTTGGCCGCCTTCTTGCGCGCGACAAAGCCGTCCCAGTCGGCGAGCTTCACGGCCCGGTCGAGCATGTGCGCGAAGGCACCGGAATCGTAAACCTGGCCCGCCGCATTGGTGTAGGGCAGCTGCGCCGGCTTGATGTAGTTGGCCTTGCGGATCGCGCGCGGATCCATGCCGATTTTTCGCGCAGCCGCGTCGAACAGACGTTCCACGATGAAAACCGCCTCGGGGCGGCCCGCACCGCGATAGGCGCCGACCGGCGCGGTATGGGTCATCACCGACTTCACTTCGAAATGCACCAGCGGCAGATCGTAGACGCCGGTCTGCACGAAGGGCCCGAGCACCAGCGGGATGATGTTCGCCGCACCCGAGGAGTACGCGCCGGTGCAGCCGATCGACTTGACGCGATAGGCCAGCACCTTGCCCTTCTCGTCCAGTGCGAAGGACGCCGTCGAGGTGAGATCGCGGCCATGGGTGCCGCCGACGAATTCGTCGGTGCGGTCGCCGCGCCAGCGAATCTTCTTGTTCAGCTTGGTCGCGGCGTAGGCGACGATGCCGTCCTCGGGATAGAGGTTGGTCTTCTGGCCAAACCCGCCGCCGATGTCGCCGACCAGCACGCGGACGCTGTCCTTGGGGCGCTTGAGCACGGCCTCCGCCAGCACGTCGCGGGTCGAGGCCGGGGTCTGCGACTGCACGTGCAGCAGGAGGCGGCCGGACTTCTTGTCGATCTCGGCAATGGTCGAGCGCGGCTCCATCGCGGAAGGAACGAGGCGCTGGCTGACGAGATCGAGTTCGACGGTGTGCGCGGCCCTGGCAAATGCCTCGTCCACCCTGGCGGCGTCGCCATAGCTCATGGCGCCGACGATGTTGTCGGGCGCCTCCGGCCACACCACGGGCGCGCCGGGCTTCACCGCCTCGATGGGATCGACCACCGCAGGCTGCACGTCATATTCGACCACGATCGCCTCGGCCGCGCTCTGCGCTTCCACGCGCGATGAGGCCACCACCGCGGCCACGGCCTCGCCGGCATAGCGCACGACCTCATGGGCGAGCAGCCGGCGCGGCGGCACCGTCATCGGCTTGCCGTCGGGGCGCTTGAAGATGCTCAAGGTCGGGATGCTGCCGATGTCGTCCTTGACGAGATCGGCGCCGGTGTAAATCGCGGCGACGCCGGGCATCGCGGCCGCGGCGCCGGTGTCGATCGAGGCGATCTTCGCGTGGGCATGCGGCGAGCGCAGCACGTGCAACCACAACGCGCCCTCTTCCGGCTTGTCGTCGATGAACTGTCCCTTCCCGGTGAGCAGCCGCTGGTCTTCCAAACGCTTGACGGGTTGCCCCGCTCCGAAACGCAAATTGCCGGGAAGAATGTTCATTCCGTGGGGTCCTCTAAGCCTCAAGGTGCGGCCGCCTTTTAGCGGATCGAGGCATGCGAGGCCAGCCGCGGTTTTGGGCGGAAAACCCACGGATTCGTCATGCCCGGGCTTGTACCGGGCATCCACGTTCTTTCTTCTGCGCCTAAGACGTGGATGGCCGGGTCAAGCCCGGTCATGACGACTGCGGAGACAGCTCAGGCCAGCCCCCGCAACGCCGCTTCCACGACCTTGCGCGCATCGGTCGTCAGCGCGGCCTGCGGTGGGACGGGTTCGCCGACATCGTAGCCCTGGATCGAAAGCCCGGCCTTGATGCAGGCGGCGAGGTTGAAGCGGGCGAAGGCTTCGTTGATGCGCCACAGCCGGCGCTGCAGCGCCATGGCCTCGTCCCAGCGGCCGGCCTTGCAGAGGTCGTAGAGCATCACGCTCTGGCGCGGGATGATGCAGGCCGGTCCCGCCATCCAGCCGCGGCCGCCGACCAGCATCACCGCGGCGGGAATATGGGCAGAGGCCGAGAACACGCGCAAGGAATCGCCGCAGCGGTTCATGATCGAGAGCAGCCGGCCGGTATTGGTCGAGGCATCCTTGATGTAGCCGATGCGCTGATGTTCGGCGAGGCGCGCAATGACGTCGAGGGTGAGATCGGAACGCTGAAATTGCGGATTGGTGTAGATGACGACGGGAATGTCCACGGCATCGGCAATGGCGCGGAAGTAAGATTCGACCTGGGCATCGGCGAGCGGGAAATAGGCTTCCAGGATCGCGAGGATCCCGTCGGCCCCGAGCTTCTGGTAGGCCTTTGCCTGCGCCACCGCATCCGCCGTGGAGGTGGAGGCGACGCCTGCGATGACCGGCACGCGGCCCCGCGCGGCCTCGATCGTGGTCTGCACGACCGCCGTGCGTTGCCCGGCGTTGAGATAGGCGAATTCGCCGGTCGAGCCCAGCGGCGTCAGGCCATGCACGCCGGCGCCGATCAGATCGTCGCAGAGCTTTGCGAGCACGCTGGTCCGCACCGTGCCGTCGGCATCGACGGGCGAGACGAGATAGGGAAAGACACCGTGGAATTCGGACATGTCAGCTGCATTCGGGACATCAGGCCGCCGCGGCGCCCTCAATCGCTGCTAACACGGGTAAGAATCGCCAGCAAGCCTGCGCATTGACCGCTTCTTAACGACGTTGCGCGCCAACCGTCATCGCGCCCCCCTTCCCCTACCCCTTGTTAGGAAGAAGCGGAGATTGTGCCGGCCATGACTCTCACAATGTTGTCCAGGTTCCTGCATCCCGATCCGCGCATCCGGCGCGAGCTCGTGGATCTCCTGTACACGTCGCTGCCGCAGGTGTCCGCCATTGGCGTCACGTCGGTGACGGGCGCTGCCGCGCTGACGCTCATGAGCGGCGATATCGGCTATGCCTTGATCTCGGTCTTCATCTTCATCACGGCCGCGGCCCGCATCGCCTCCCTGTTCCGCTACAAGTCGCGCGGTACGCAGCTCTCCGATGCCGACGTGATCGGCTGGGAACGGCTTTACGGCGCCGGCGCGTCCGCCTTCGGCCTTGCACTGGGCATGTTGTCCTTTCGCGCGCTCCAGCTCGACGACGGACCCGGCGCCTGGATCGCGTTCGGGCTTTCGATGTCCTTCTGCGTTGGCATGGTCTCGCGCGCGGCGATCCGCCCCTGGATCATCCTGACCACCGCCGCGGTCCTTTTGACGCCGACCATCCTGGCCGGCCTGCTCCGCCCCGAGCTCGCCTACAAGCTCGGCGCAGTCATGCTGGTGTTCTTCTGGCTCACATTGCGCGAGGCGTCCAAACATCTCAGCGCCGCCTTCGTCGAGCGGCTCGAAGCAAAGCACCGGCTGGCGCGCCAGGCGACTCACGATTTCCTGACGGGATTGCCGAACCGCGCCGCGTTCTTCCAGGCGCTGGCGGAGACCCGCGGAAGCTTCGCCATCATCGCCATCGATCTCGACGGCTTCAAGCCGGTCAACGATCGCCACGGCCATCACGTCGGCGACGATCTGTTGCGCCAAGTCGCAGAGCGGCTGTCGGTCTGCATCGGCAATCCAGGTATCGCGGCACGCTTCGGCGGCGACGAGTTCATGATCCTCAAACCGGTTGCCTCAGGCGATGCCGGCCGTGAGCAGGCGCTCGCGCTGGCGCGCCAGGCCATTCGCGATCTCTCGATGCCGTTTCTGCTCACGGACATTCCGGTCCGCATCGGCGCAAGCGCCGGCGTTCTGATCAGCGCCGATGCAGCCACCGGTGCCCCAACGTCACAGCTCATGGAGCGGGTCGACCGTGCGCTCTATACAGCGAAACGTGCCGGAGGCGGCGGTTGTGCCTTGTCGGATGAGGGCGCAGGGCTGGAACGCGCAGCAGGCTGAAGCTCCTGTTCGATTTACGCCTCGAGCAGCCGCACCGGAGGGTCCCATGGATCGACCCCATGGATCGCCCCCATGGATCACCCCCCAGGGCCATCCGCCTGCGCGCCGGCCTTGCCAGCTGCTGTCCCTGCGCCGATAGCGGTGTCGGCTCGGTCCTGGCCACCCGGCCAGTTTCGCAAACGCCTGTGACGTCCCAGATTGAGGACAGCTACAGGAGCCTGCCATGACCGCCCCTACTCCCCTGTCTTCCCTGTCGTCCGCGCTCGCCGACATGGTGGCGCGCACGGCGCCGTCCGTCGTCTCCGTGCATTCGCACCGCTCCCGCGGCACCGGCTTCGTCTGGAAGGCGGGCCTGATCGTTACCGCCGATGAGGCGCTGGCCGACGAGGGCGCGGTCGAGATCGGCCTTGCCGACGGCAGCCGGGTGGCCGCCACGATCGTCGGCCGCGACCATACGACCGACATCGCGCTGCTGCGCGCCGAGGCCGGCGCAGCGCCGGTCAGGCTCGACGCGACGGTCCCGCCGCTCGGCGCCTTGTCGGTGGTGGTCGCCACCAATCGCGAGACGCCGAGCGCGGCGCTGGGGATGGTGTCGGCGTCCGGCAACAGCTGGCGTTCCTTGCGCGGCGGCGACATCGATGCGCGGATCGAGCTCGACGTCCGCCTGCGCGGTAGCCAGCAGGGCGGCCTTGCGCTCGATGCATCGGGTGCGGCCTTCGGCATGGCCGTGCTCGGCCCGCGGCGCGTGCTGGTGATCCCGGCGGCGACGATCGAACGCGTCGCGGCACAGTTGGAGGCGCGCGGGCGCATCGTGCGGGGATATCTCGGCCTCGGGCTTCAACCGGTCCGGCTCGACGACGGCATCGGCGCGATGGTGATGAATGTCGACAAGGCCGGTCCCTCGGCCGCGGCCGGCATCCGTCAGGGCGACGTGATCGTGGCGGTCAACGACCAGAAGCTGTCCGGCGTGCGTGCGCTGTCGCGGACACTGGGACCATCGAGCGTCGGCGCGGTGCTCGATGTCGCGGTGCGCCGCGGCGGCGAGCCGGCCAGCTTCAAGGTCACCGTTGCCGAGAGGCCTGAGGCGTGAGCGAGCACAAGACGGCCGAGATCGTGCTCGCACTGGAGATCGACGACCCCGCCCTCGCCGATCGTCTTGCGGCGCTGCTCGGCAGTGTCGCCGGGCTTCGCCTCGCCGCGCCCGGCGAGCAGGCCGCCGCAGCGATCGTCGCGCGCGATCCGCGCCGCATGCCCGACGACATCACGCTGACACAGCGCGAGCTCGACGTGCTGGCGCTGATGGCCGAGGGTGCCTCGAACAAGATGATCGCGCGTCGGCTCGGCATCTCCGTGCACACCGTAAAATTCCACGTCGGCTCGCTGCTCGACAAGCTCGACGCCACCGGCCGCACCGATGCGGTCGCGCACGCCGCGCGCCGCGGCGTGATCGAGCTTTGACGGGCCTCACGGCGCCGACGTCGCCGGGAATCTGAGCTCGACCTTCAGGCCCGGCGCATTGTCATGCAGGGCAATCTCGGCGCCATGAAGCCGCGCGACCGCGGCGACGAGGCTGAGGCCGAGACCATTGCCCGGCGTGTAGCGGCTTTGTTCGAGCCGGTAGAAGCGCTTGAATACGTGATCGCGCTGCTCATTGGGAATGCCCGGACCGTCGTCGGCAATCGTGATCACCGCGCCGCCATCGGCCCCGCGGCAGGTCACGGTCACCTGTCCGCCCTTGCAGCCGTGCTTGATCGCGTTATCGACGAGATTGGCGACGGCGTCGAACAGCAGGTCGCGGTCGCCGGTGATCGCAACCCCGCGTTCTCCGGCAAGGCTGAGCCTTGTGGCAACCTGCTCGGCGGCGGCATCGTAGAGCTCGACGACCTCGCCGGCGATCTCGGCGAGATCGAGCGCGCGGAAGGCGCCGGTGCGGGCGCGGCTCTCGATCTCCGAGATCCGGGTGATGGAGGCGAACATGCCGAGCACGGCATCGAGATCGGCGATGGTGTCCCCGATCAGCGCGGTGTCCGTCTCGCTGTTGCGCTCATGGTGATAGGCCTTCTCCAGCCGGCCGCGCATGCGCGTCAGCGGCGTCCGCAGATCGTGAGCGACGTTGTCGCTGACCTGCTTGACCTCGCCCATCAGCGTCTCGATGCGGTCGAGCATCTGGTTGAGGTTTTCGGCGACGCGATCCCACTCGTCGTTGCTGCCGCGCAAGGGGATACGCTGGTCGAGGCCGGAGAGCATGATGGCGCGGCTGGTGGCGTTGATCTGTTCGATCCGTCCGACCGTGCGCCGCGTCACCAGCACGGCCGCGAGCCCGGCGAGCACAAGCAGCAGCATGGCGACCGCGACCATCGCGAGCTCGATCATGCCGGTGAAGCCGTCATGATCGATGGCCGTGCCGAGCCGGCGCTCCACATAGGCGAGCGTCCCGAAATAGACATAGGCCATGATCGCCGCCACGATCAGCCCGAATGCCGCGATCGCGATCAGCGCCAGGCGGAAGGTCGAGGAGCGAAGGGTCTTAGCCAGGAGCACGGAGGCAATATCCGATGCCGCGGATGGTGTGGATCAGCGGATAGTCCTGGGCATCGTCGACCTTGCGGCGGACCCGCCCGACATAGACGTCGATGATGTTGGTCGAGGGATCGAAATGCAGGTCCCAGACATGCTGGAGCAGCATCGCGCGGGAGACGACGCGGCCCTCGTTGCGAACGAGGTATTCGAGCAGCTGGAATTCGCGCGGCAGCAGCGGTATCTTGCGGCCGCGGCGGGAGGCGCTGCGCGCGATCAGATCGATGGCGAGATCGCCGACGCGCAGCAGCGTCTCCTTGGCGATGGTCTCGCTGCGGCGGCCGAGCGCTTCGAGGCGCGCCAGCAATTCGGTGAAGGAGAACGGCTTGACGAGGTAGTCGTCGCCGCCGGCCCGCAGGCCGCGCACGCGGTCGTCGACTTCGCCGAGCGCGGAGATGATCAGGAACGGCGCGGCGATGCCCTCGTCGCGCAACTGGCGCATCACGCTGATGCCGTCGATATCCGGCAGCATCCGGTCGATGGTGATCACGGCATAGTCGCGCGCGGCGCCATGGCTCAGGGCTTCGCGGCCATTGGTTGCGAGGTCGACGTCGTAGCCCGAAACCGTCAGCTCCTCGACGAACTGGCCTGCGGTTTCCGGATCGTCCTCGACGACCAGGATGCGACGGTGACCTCCCGTCATGACAAACTCCGCGCGACGATCGCCACCAGACTATCCCGTTCCGGGGCTGAGCGGAACCGCCCGGCGGCGATCGCGACAATGGTGCGGTACGGCGATGCGACTACCAGTAGTCTCCGCACACATTGACCCATTGCCACCCGTAGGGCGTCCAACTCCTGCGCCAGCAGCCATCGGCGTATCCGGCGTAGAAATAAGGCGAGCCGAAGACGGCGAAACGACGGAAATGGTGATGACGGAAGCCGTGGCGGCCGTGCCAGCCCGCGCCGGCGAAGCGAGGGCCGATCGCCGCGTGGGCGAAGCGCCCGTCGCCAAAGGCAGGCCTGCCGAAATGAGCGAAGCGTGCGCCGCCCATGCCGCCAGCCCGCATGCCGCCGAAGCCGCCGGCATGAATGCCGCCACCGAAATGTCCGCCACCGCCGAAATGGCCACCTCCGCCGAAATGGCCGCCACCACCGAAATGGCCGCCACCGCCAAAGCCGCCATGGCCTCCACCGCCGCCACGCGCGAGCGCCGGTGAAGCGACCGCCATCGTTGCTGCGATCAAGGTCGCCGTGAGGCCCTTAAGAAGCCTGTTGTTCATCGAAACGTCCTCCTTGCAGCGCGGCAGTCTCCATGCCGCGCGAGGAGGATCAGATGAGGAGAATGGGCCGTCTGCTTCAACTTACAAATGCGCCAGATTCTGACGCGGGTGTCAGGGAGAGGGAGCCCAACTCTCTCCCCGTCATTGCGAGGAACCGTTGCGACGAAGCAATCCAGAATCCCTCCACGGAGAAGATTCTGGATTGCTTCGCTACGCTCGCAACGACGACGTGGATAGAAGCATCCGACCTCTCCCCGCAGAAGGGCGGGGAGAGGTGAAGATTCAAGCGCGCTTGCCGCCATTCTTCTCCGCCGCCCGGCGCAGCGCTTCGGCGAGAGCGCCACCGCCCGAAGACTCCTGCTTGCGCGGAGCCGACGAGGTCATGCGGGCGGGATTGCGTGAGCCGTTGTCGCGCTGCATGCCGGGTGCGTCCTTCTTAGGCCCGACCTCGTCGTCAAGCCGCAGCGTCAGCGAGATGCGCTTGCGGGCGACCTCGAAGTCCAGCACCTTCACCTTGACGATGTCGCCGGGCTTCACCACCTCGCGCGGATCCTTGATGTAAGTCTTGGACATCGCCGAAATGTGCACGAGGCCGTCCTGGTGCACGCCGATGTCGACGAAGGCGCCGAAAGCGGCGACGTTGGTCACGGTGCCCTCGAGAATCATGCCCTTCTTGAGGTCCTTGATCTCCTCGACGCCTTCCTTGAACACCGCGGCCTTGAACGCCGGGCGCGGGTCGCGGCCGGGCTTTTCCAATTCGCGCAGGATGTCGGTGACGGTCGGCAGACCGAAGGTTTCGTCGACGAAATCCTTCGGCTTGAGGGTGCGCACGACGTCGCTGCTGCCGATCAGCGCCTTGATGTCGCTCTTGGTCGCCGCGAGAATCCGGCGCACCACCGGATAGGCTTCCGGATGCACGCCGGAGGCGTCGAGCGGGTCCTCGCCGCCGAGGATGCGCAAGAAGCCCGCGCACTGCTCGAACGCCTTGGGCCCGAGCCGCGGCACGTCCTTCAGCGCCTTGCGCGACTTGAACGGACCGTTGGCGTCGCGGTGCGCGACGATGCTCTGCGCAAGACCCGCACCGACGCCCGACACGCGCGCAAGCAGCGGCGCGGAGGCGGTGTTGACGTCGACGCCGACGGCGTTCACGCAATCTTCGACCACCGCATCGAGCGATTTTGCGAGCTTGGCCTGGCCGAGGTCGTGCTGATACTGGCCGACGCCGATCGCCTTCGGCTCGATCTTGACGAGCTCGGCCAGCGGGTCCTGGAGCCGGCGCGCGATCGAGACCGCGCCGCGCAGGGTGACGTCGAGGCCCGGCAACTCCTCCGAGGCGAAAGCCGAGGCCGAATAGACCGAGGCACCGGCTTCCGAGACCACGATCTTGGTCATCTTCAATTCAGGCAGGCCCTTGACGAGGTCGGCGGCGAGCTTGTCGGTCTCGCGCGAGGCGGTGCCGTTGCCGATCGCGATCAGCTCGACGCGATGCTTCAGCGCGAGCCGGCCGAGCGTCGCCAGCGACTCGTTCCACTGCCGCTGCGGCTCGTGCGGATAGATCGCGGTGGTGTCGACCACCTTGCCGGTGGCGTCGATGACCGCAACCTTGACGCCGGTGCGGTAGCCGGGATCGAGACCCATGGTGACGCGGGTGCCGGCGGGCGCAGCCAGCAGGAGATCGCGCAGGTTGGAGGCGAACACGCGCACCGCCTCGGTCTCCGCCGCATTCCACAGCCGCATGCGCAGGTCGATGTTCAGATGCACCTGGATCTTGGTGCGCCAGGCCCAGCGCACGGTGTCGATCAGCCAACGGTCGCCGGCACGCTTGAGGTCGGCGATGCCGAACCGCTTCATGATCTTCAACTCATAAGGGCTCGGCACGCCCGGCGGCGGCGCTTCAGTCTCGGCCTGGATCTGGAGATCGAGGATCTCCTCCTTTTCGCCGCGGAACATCGCGAGAATGCGATGCGAGGGCAGCTTGGTCAGCGGCTCGGAGAAGTCGAAATAGTCGGCGAACTTCTCGCCCTCGGTCTTCTTGCCGTCGCGCACCTTGGAAGCCATGCGCGCGTTGGTCCACATCTCCTCGCGCAGGGCGCCGATGAGGTCGGCGTCCTCGTCGAAACGCTCGACCAGAATGGCGCGGGCGCCGTCCAGCGCGGCGGCGGCATCCGCAACGCCCTTCTCGGCGTTGACGAAGCTCTCCGCCACGACCTTCGGATCGTTGCCGGATTCCGCCAGCAACTGATTGGCGAGCGGCTCGAGGCCGGCTTCCTTGGCGATCTCCGCCTTGGTGCGGCGCTTCGGCTTGAACGGCAGATAGATGTCTTCGAGGCGTGCCTTGCTGTCGGCGGCCATGATCGTGGCTTCGAGGGCTGCATCGAGCTTGCCCTGCTCGCGGACCGATTCGAGGATGGCCTTGCGGCGGTCCTCGAGCTCGCGCAGGTAAACCAGGCGCTCCTCCAGGGTGCGCAATTGCGCGTCGTCGAGCGCACCGGTCGCTTCCTTGCGGTAGCGGGCGATGAAGGGAACCGTGGCGCCGCCGTCGAGCAGCGTCACCGCCGCCTCGACCTGCTCGGCGCGAACCCCAAGCTCCTGCGCAATTTTGTGGTTGATATTTGCCACGCGAGATTCCCTCTATCAAAGCACGCGACGCAGGGGCGAACCACCGGCCGCGGGACGCCGCTTATGGACCAATCGAGGTTGATTCATCAAGGTGGGGCGCGCAACCGTCGACAGAGGATTTTTTGCCGGATCGATGCGATCTCGCCACATTCGAGGGGGTACCGACGCAATCCAGAATCCCTCCGCGGAAAGATTCTGGATTGCTTCGCTTCGCTCGCAATGACGGAGCAAGGGGCATTGGCGTCGTCCTTCCAACTGACATTTCAACCCGCAGGCACAGCTTTTCCTTCCCGCGGCGCCTTGCGCCCGAGTCTTGCGCTTCGTCTTGC
>NZ_AJQE01000339.1 GCF_000261685.1 Bradyrhizobium genomosp. I (2014)
ATTCAATAAATCCGTGAACCGCTCTAGGCTACGCCTTCCGCGGCCAATCCCAGAAACTGCCGGATCTCACCCAACACCCGCTGCGGCTTGTCGTGCTGCAGCCAGTGTCCTGCGCCCGCGATGGTCTCGATGCGCGCCCGCGGGAAGTACCGCTCCAGGCCTGCCGCCCTGGCGCCGGCGAGAAAGCTTTCACCGGCATTGAGCAGCAGCGTCGGACACGTGATGCGCGACCAGAGCACGATGTGATCGTCAGGCCAGAGCCGGTGCGGCGCAGCGGCGCGCTGATAGGGATCGAACTTCCAGCTGTAGGTGCCATCCTCGTTCTGCCGCGCACCATGCGTGGCGAGATGCAGGGCGAGATCGCGGGACAGCCGTTTGTTGTGAAGCATCATCTGCGCGGCGGCATCCTCGAGCGTGGCATAGCGGCGCGGCGTGCGGTCGTGCAGTCTGTCGGGCTGGCCGACCCATCTGCCGATGCGCTCATGCGCCGGCGGCTTTGGCGTATCCGGCAACATGGTCACGCCGTCGAGGACCACGAGCTTCGAGACCTGTTCGGGGAATGAGCCCGAAAAGATCAGGCTGACCATGCCGCCCATCGAATGGCCGATGAGAGTGACCTGAGGCGCTGCGATATTGCGGACCAGCCGGGAGAGATCGTAGACATATTCCGTCAGCGCGTAGCTGCCGCCTCGGGTCCAGTCGGAATCGCCGTGGCCGCGCAGGTCGGGCGCGAGCACGTGAAAATGCGGCTGCAACGATCGGGCAATGTGATCCCAGCTCCGGCAATGATCGCGGCCGCCATGGACCAGGAGGAGAGGCGGCGCGTCCTCATTGCCCCAGTCGGCGAAATGCAGTCGCAGGCCGTGAGACTCGTAGAACCGGTCTTGCGGGGAGCTAGCCATTTGCCGGACGCCGCGCCAATGCGAGCGAGAGGCCGAGGCTGGCGATGAAGACGCCGGAGCCATGGGTGAGGTGCCGCATCAGATGCGGCCTTCCGGTCAGCTGCGTACGTGTCGCGGAGGCCATCAGCACCACCGCGACGTCGGCGAGCGTGTTCAGCGTGACCGATATCGCACCGAGCATGAGGAATTGCAGCGTCGGGTTCGATCCCGAGGGATCGAGGAATTGCGGAATGAAGGCGAGGAAGAATGCCGCGGTCTTCGGGTTCAACGCTTCGACCAGCACGCCGTCGCGGAAGGCACGCTTGTCGCCGACGGCTCCGCTCTCGAGCGCCCGCGCGCGACCGGCGCTGCGAAACGTCTCGATCCCAAGCCAGACCAAGTAAAGCGCGCCGACGAATTTCACGGCGGCAAACAGTTCCGCGCTGGCCAGGATGATCGCGGAGATGCCGAGGCTGCCCGCGACGACATGAACGAGCCCGCCGAGCGCCGTCCCTGCAGTCGATGCGAAGCCGCAGGCGCGTCCCTCCGACAGGGTCCGTGCAGCGACGTAGAAAATGCCGGGGCCCGGAACGGCGGCAATGAGACAGGCTGCGGCCAGGAACGGCCAGAAGTTCGTTTCGATCATTCCATTTTCGTAGCTGAGCGAGCGGCGATTGCAAGACCTCACGCTCAGCCCATCCGGCGGAAGATCACGCTGGCATTCACTCCGCCGAAGCCGAACCCGTTGGAGATGGCGCTCTGCATCGGCATTGCTCTCGCTGCGCCGGCAATGATGTCGATGCCTTCAGCTCCGGGATCCGGATTTTCGAGATTGAGTGTCGGCGGCGCGATCTGGTCGCGTAGGGCGAGTACGGTGAAGATCGCCTCCAGGCCGCCGGCGGCGCCAAGCAAATGACCGGTGGCCGATTTGGTTGCGCTGACAGCGATGCCGCGGTTACGGCCGAACAGCGCGCCGATCGCGCCAAGCTCGCTCTCGTCGCCGGCTGGCGTCGAGGTCGCATGTGCGTTCAGGTGCTGCACATCGGCGGGCGCAAGGTTCGCCTGCCGAAGCGCGATCGCCATGGCGCGTCGGGCGCCCTCGCCATCCGGTGGACCCGACGTCATGTGATAGGCGTCAGCCGTCGTGCCGTAGCCGACGATCTCGGCGATCGGCAAGGCACCGCGCGCCAGCGCATGCTCCAGCGCCTCGATCACGAGAATGCCCGCGCCTTCGCCCATCACAAATCCGTCGCGATCGCGATCGAACGGGCGCGAGGCGCGGGCGGGCTCGTCGTTGAAGCCGCCCGACAGCGCGCGGGCCGCGGCGAAGCCGCCGAGGCTGACGATGTCGATGCAGGCTTCCGCACCGCCGCAGATCGCGACATCGGCCTCGCCGGCGCGGATCATCCGCGCTGCATCGCCGATCGCCTGCACGCCGGCGGCACAGGCGGTGACCGGTGTGCCGAGCGCGCCCTTGTAGCCGTATTTGATCGAGACGTGCCCCGCGGCGAGGTTGGCGAGGAACGAAGGGATCGTGAACGGCGAAAGCCGGCGCGCGCCGCGGTGCTCGGTGATGCGCACCGCTTCCGCCATCGCCGGGAAGCCGCCGACGCCGGAAGCGATGATCGTCGCGGTCCGCTCCAGCGCCGCTGCATCCTGCGGCGTCCATCCGGCCTGCGTGACCGCTTCTGCGGCGGCGAGCAGCGCGAACAGGATGAAGCGGTCCATCTTGCGCTGGTCTTTCGGCGCTGCGGCCTGCGCCGGATCGAATCCGCCCTCGGCGTCATCGACCTTGTCGGGCACGAGCCCGGCAATGCGTGCCGGCAGCGCCTGCGCCCATTCGGATAGCGGGCGCAGCCCGCTTTGGCCGGCGAGCAGACGCCGCCACGACAGTTCGACACCGCAGCCGAGCGGCGACACCGCACCCATGCCGGTCACGACGATACGACGCATGTCAGTCTCCAGCCGGCGCGACGGCCGGGTTCATGGCCCTCAGCGAAGCGAGCCGCGCGCGCATCCCGCGGCTGGCGCGGGGACCGGGAATGGCGATCGTGTTGGCGAGCGTGATCGGCTGCCTGTCGGTCACGTCGACCACGATCGGATCGAACGGGCGAGCGTCGCTCCGGTTCGCCAGCACGATGGATGGGCCTTTCGGCGCGAGATGCTTGTTGCCCCAGGCGAGCAGCGCCACGACGACGGGAAAGAAATCCCGCGCCTTGTCCGTCAGCACATATTCGTAGCGTGGCGGGCGCTCGTTGTAGCGGCGGCGGATGAACATGCCGCTCTCGGTGAGATGGGCGAGGCGCCGCGACAGGATGTTCGGCGCGATGCCGAGGCTTTGCGAGAACTCGTCGAACTTCGTCGCGCCCTGAAACGCATCGCGCAGGATCAGGATGCTCCACCATTCGCCGACCGTCTCCACGGCGCGGCCGACGGGGCATTCCTGGATGGAGGAGGATTTGGGCTGCATGGGGGCAGGTTAGGTAAGTTACTTGCAAAATGCAAGTTAATGGATGGGCCCAAGCATGCGGAGCGAATGAAGCTGGCTTCTGCTGGTGACGCGAAGCGCAGTTGCTGGACAGACGCTCTCGTGCCCCGGACGCAGCGCAGCGCCTCTTTGCGGTGCGCTGCAGAGCCGGGGCCCATACTGCTGATCGTTGGATGTCGCATGGGTCCCGGCTCTGCGCAGCAGCGTTTCACGCTGCAGCGCGTCCGGGACACGAGAGCGAGCGATACCGTCGCGCCATACTCCGTCATAAGCAATCCAGGTCGTATCCGCGGCGGGATTCTGGATTGCTTCGCTGCGCTCGCAATGACGGGTGGAGACAGCGCGCACTTGTCCGTCACCGGCACCCTGAGGCGCTCGCCTCTTCGGCGAGCCTCAGGATGACGGAGTAGGCAACAGTGCGAAAATCGGGAAGTACGTCAGCCAGTCGCCTAATGCGACCGTGCGAGGCAGAACGCCACGACCTGCTCCAGCGCGCTCTTCATCGGCGAGGGCGGGAACAGCGCGAGTGCGTCGACGGCCATGGCGCCATAATGCTGGGCGCGGCTGAGCGTGTCCTCGAGCGCGCGGTGCTTGTTCATCAGGCCGATGGCGTGATCGAGATCGCTGTCGTCGATCTCGCCGCGCTCCAGCGCGCGGATCCAGAATGCGCGCTCGGTGTCGTTGCCCCTGCGGAAGGCGAGCACGACCGGCAGCGTGATCTTGCCTTCGCGGAAATCGTCGCCGGTGTTCTTGCCGAGCTTGGCGCTCTTGCCGCCATAGTCGAGCACGTCGTCGACGAGCTGGAAGGCGATGCCGAGATTCATGCCGACCGAGCGGCAGGCGGTCTGCTCGGCCTTCGGGCGGTTGGCGATGACAGGGCCGACCTCGCAGGCGGCTGCGAACAATTCGGCGGTCTTGCCGCGGATCACGGCGAGATATTCGTCCTCGGTGGTCGCGGTGTTCTTGGCGGCGGCCAACTGCATCACCTCGCCCTCGGCGATGGTGGCGGCGGCCGCGGAGAGGATGTCGAGCGCGCGGAGCGAGCCGACCTCGACCATCATGCGGAAGGCCTGGCCGAGCAGGAAGTCACCGACCAGCACGCTCGCCTCGTTGCCCCAGAGCATGCGCGCCGAGAGCTTGCCTCGGCGCATCTCGCTCTCGTCGACGACGTCGTCGTGGAGCAGGGTGGCGGTATGCATGAACTCGACGGAGGCGGCGAGCTTGATATGGCCGTCGCCGGCATAGCCGGCGAGGTTGGCCATGGCGAGGGTCAGCATCGGGCGCAGGCGTTTGCCCCCGGAGGAGATCAGATGGTTGGCGACCTCGGGGATCATGGTCACGTCCGAACCGGTCCGCGACAGGATCGTGGCGTTGACGCGCTCCATATCGGGGGCGACAAGGGCAACCAGCTCTTCGATCGACGCGCCGGGAGTTTCGAAAGGTACGATGACGGCCACGCCGGTCTCCAATATTTGCCCCGGAAGGGCTATTCTGATGGAAAGACAATAGAAACTGGCGGCGAATGCGGCAAGGCCTGCGGAACCATTGACATTTGCCGTTGACCCCCTTTCAGGCAGGAGATCTGCATTTTGCGTGAACTGGTTCGGACCAATGACATGGTGCTGGTGTCGGCGATTGGCGCGCTGCTCGACGGCGCCAACATCCATCACGTGGTGCTGGACCAGAACATGAGCATCATCGAGGGCTCGCTCGGCATATTGCCGCGGCGGATCCTGGTTCATGAGGACGATGCCCAGGAGGCAAGGGCGCTCCTCACCGAAGCCGGCCTCAGCCACGAATTGCGCGGCGATGATTGAGGCCGCAGATATTACCGAGGACGCCTTTCTCGGCGGGCAGTTGCGCTTGATGCAGAAGCGATCCGGCCATCGCGCCGGGCATGACACCATTCTGCTTGCGGCGGCGACCGACGCTCGGGCGGGAGACCGCGTGGTCGATTTCGGCGCCGGCGTCGGCACGGCCGGACTGGCGCTGGCGCGGCGCGTCGCCGGGATCCGGCTCAGCCTGGTCGAGATCGATCCGGAGCTGGCCGAACTCGCGCGCGGCAACGCGGCGGCGAACGGGATGGCCGCCGAGACGATCGTGCTCGACGTCACCGCCGAGGCGCAGGCCTTTGCGTCAAACGGGCTGTCGCCCGACAGCGTCGATGTGGTGTTGATGAATCCGCCGTTCAACGATCCAGCCCGACATCGCGGCTCGCCGGATCGGGCGCGTCACACCGCGCATGTGGCGACGGAAGAGACCCTGCATGCGTGGGTGCATGCAGCGCGCCGTATCCTTCGATCCAATGGCGTGCTGACCTTGATCTGGCGTGCAGATGGAATCGCTGAGGTCCTGGCAGCGCTGTCACGCGGCTTCGGCAGCCTCTCGATCCTGCCGGTTCACGGCGAGGCGGAGCGGGCCGCGATCCGCGTGCTGGTGCGTGCGGTGAAGGGTGGCCGGGCCCCGACGCGACTGCTGCCGGGCCTCGTGCTCAACGACGAGTCAGGCTTGTCCAAAAGCGAGGTGACTGAGATTCTGGAAGGGCGAGCGGCCTTGCCGCTGGTGGAACCGTGAGGGCTTACCGCGGAAGCGATTCCGACTGCTGCTCTTGCGGGGACGTGAGGCGGATCGCCATGAATAGCGCGCCGATCAGCAGCATCAGCAGATAGATTTTCATGGTGTTCTCCGCTGCCTCATTGCAGCCTCCCAGCGGGGAATCTGCAAAGCACGTTCCGGGCACTTCCAATGACAGTCGCGTGATAAGAAATGGTTAATCAGAGGTAACGGCATGGCCGAACAATTGAACGATCGTGAGAGTTCCGGCCTGGCCGACAAGCTCATGCAATATCTGCCGGCGCGCTTCCGGCCGGGCACGGCCGTGGTGCCGGTGGTGCGGCTGTCAGGGGTGATCGGTGCGGTGACGCCGCTGCGCCCCGGCTTGACGCTTGCCGGCGTCGCGCGGGTGCTCGAGCGCGCGTTTTCATATCGGCACGCCAAGGCCGTGGCGCTGGTGATCAATTCTCCCGGCGGCTCCCCGGTGCAGTCGCGTCAGATCTACTTGCGCATCAAGCAGCTCGCGGCGGAGAAGAAGCTGCCGGTGCTCGTGTTCGTCGAGGACGTCGCGGCATCCGGTGGCTACATGATCGCCTGTGCCGGCGACGAGATCATCTGCGATCCGTCCTCGATTCTCGGCTCGATCGGCGTGGTCGGCGGCAGTTTTGGTTTTCAGGAGGCGATCAGGCGGCTCGGGATCGAGCGGCGCCTCTACACGGCCGGCGAGCACAAGGCGATGCTCGACCCGTTCCTCCCGGAAAACCCCGGTGACGTCGCCAAGCTGAAGGCGATCCAGCGCGAGATCCACCAGATCTTCATCTCGCTGGTCAAGGAGAGCCGCGGCGCAAGGCTGAAAGGCGCGGACGACACCCTGTTCACGGGCGAATACTGGGCCGGCGAGAGCGCCATCGCGCTGGGGCTCGCCGACGGCATCGGCGATCTCCGCTCAATTCTTCGTGCCCGCTACGGCGAGAAGGTTCTCACCCCCATGATAGCGCAGCCGACCGGGCTGCTCTCCGGCCTTTTGGGACGGAAATCGCCCGGCGCGGGGCAGCTTTCAGCCTTGGAATCAATGGCCGGCTTGCCGGACGAGCTGATCTCGGCGGTCGAGACGCGGGCGATTTGGGCGAAATTCGGGTTCTAGGCCAGGCCCTCCCGCGCCATTTGGCCCGAGGTGAGCCAATTGCGATGCAGGCTCATCTGCGCAACAATACGCGTGGGGGCTGAGCACTAGACAAGGATCGACCGATGCCGCCGTTCGTCGCTTTCGCGGGCGTCCTGGGTGGGCTTGCCGTGGTCCGCTGGGCCTACAAGACCGCTGTCCGGATCAACCAGGAGCTGGAGGAGATGCGCCTGTCGCGCGTCGCCGAAGCCGCCCGTATGGGGGATATCCAGACGCTGAAGCGTGACCCCGTGACCGGAGCGTATAGGCCGGGGTAGCCGCCACAGTCGTCATGCCCGGGCTTGTCCCGGGCATCCACGTTCTTCGTGCCGCGACCAAGGTCGTGGATGGCCGGGACAAGCCCGGCCATGACGGAGTACAGGGCTGTTTTCCGGCCCCCTTTGCCTTGATTCCCATCCCCGCCGTCGATACGGTCCCGCGCGATTCAAAGCCCCCCGCGAGAGCCTGATCTGACGATGGACGCCTCATTGCCCGCCCATATGCGCCCGGAACGTTCGTTCCAGGGCTTCATTCTCGCGCTCCAGCGGTTCTGGGCCGAGCAGGGCTGCGTGATCCTGCAGCCCTACGACATGGAGATGGGCGCGGGCACCTTCCATCCGGCGACCACCCTGCGCGCGCTCGGGCCAAAGCCCTGGAACGCGGCCTATGTGCAGCCCTCGCGGCGGCCCAAGGACGGCCGCTACGGCGAGAATCCGAACCGGATGCAGCACTACTACCAGTTCCAGGTGATCATGAAGCCGTCGCCGCCGAATCTTCAGGAGCTGTACCTGAAGTCGCTCGCCGCGATCGGCATCGATTCCGCCGTGCACGACATCCGCTTCGTCGAGGACGATTGGGAGAGCCCGACGCTGGGCGCCTGGGGCCTCGGGTGGGAGTGCTGGTGCGACGGCATGGAGGTCAGCCAGTTCACCTATTTCCAGCAGGTCGCGGGCTTCGAATGCGCCCCGGTCGCGGGTGAGCTCACCTACGGGCTCGAGCGCCTCGCGATGTATGTGCAGGGCGTCGACCGCGTCTACGACCTCAACTTCAACGGCCGCGAGGGGGACGCCAAGGTCACCTATGGCGACGTCTTCCTGCAAGCCGAGCAGGAATATTCGCGGCACAATTTCGAACACGCCGACACCGCGATGCTGTTCGAGCAGTTCAAGATGGCGGAAGCGGCCTGCCGGAAATATCTCGATGCCGGCTGGCGCGAAGGCAATCGCAGAGAACACCTGATGGCGCTGCCGGCCTATGACCAGTGCATCAAGGCAAGCCACGTCTTCAATCTGCTCGACGCGCGCGGCGTGATCTCCGTGACCGAGCGGCAGAGCTACATTCTTCGCGTGCGCGAGCTGGCCAAGGCCTGCGGCGAGGCCTGGATCCACACTGAAGCGGGCGGAGCGGCCTGATGCCCGATCTTTTGCTTGAACTCTTCTCCGAAGAAATCCCCGCGCGCATGCAAGGGAAGGCGGCGGACGATCTGCGCCGCATGGTCACCGACAAGCTCGTCGCCGAAGGCCTCGTCTACGAGGGTGCGAAAGCGTTCGCCACGCCGCGCCGCCTTGCGCTCACCGTGCACGGCATCCCTGCGCGCCAGCCGGACCTCAAGACCGAACGCCGCGGACCCAAAGTCGGCGCGCCCGATGCGGCCGTGCAGGGTTTTCTGAAGGCGACAGGATTGAGGTCGCTGGACGAAGCCAAGATCCAGCGCGACCCCAAGGGCGATTTCTACATCGGTTTGATCGAGAAGCCCGGCCGCGACGCGATCGACGTGCTCGCGGAAATCCTGCCCGTCATCATCCGCACCTTCCCCTGGCCGAAATCGATGCGCTGGGGTGCGCGTTCGGGCAAGCCCGGCTCGCTCAACTGGGTACGTCCGCTGCACGCGATCACCGCGACCTTCGGGCTCGAGACCGAAGAGCCCGATGTCGTGAAGTTCGAGGTCGACGGCATCGAGGCCGGCCAGACCACTTACGGCCATCGCTTCCTTGCGCCCGCGGCTATTTCGGTGCGCCGCTTCGAGGACTACGAGGCAAAACTGCTCGACGCCAAGGTGGTGCTCGACCCCGAGCGCCGCAAGGACGCGATCCTCACCGATGCCAAGCAGCTTGCCTTCGCGCAAGGCTTCGAGCTGATCGAGGACCAGAACCTGCTCGATGAGGTCGCCGGCCTCGTCGAATGGCCGGTCGTGCTGATGGGCTCGTTCGAACAGGAATTCCTGGCGACGCCCGGCGAAGTGATCCGCGCCACCATCCGCAATAACCAGAAGTGCTTTGTCGTGAGCGACCCGAAAGCGGGCAAGCTCGCCAACAAGTTCATCCTGGTCGCCAATATCGAGGCGACCGACGGTGGTGCGACCATCATCGCCGGCAACGAGCGCGTGATCCGCGCGCGGTTGAGCGACGCGAAGTTCTTCTACGAGACGGATCTGAAGACCAAGCTCGAGGACCGGCTGCCGAAGTTCGATCAGATCGTGTTCCACGAGAAGCTCGGCACCCAGGCCGAACGCATCAAGCGCATCGAGCGCCTTGCCGCGGAGATCGCGCCGCTGGTCGGCGCCGACGTCGCCAAGGCGACGCGCGCCGCGCATCTGGCGAAAGCGGATCTGCTGACCGAAGTCGTCGGCGAATTCCCGGAGGTGCAGGGCCTGATGGGCAAGTACTACGCGCTGGCCCAGGGCGAGGACGCCTCCGTCGCCGCTGCCTGCGAGGAGCACTACAAGCCGCAAGGCCCCGCCGATCGCGTGCCGACCGATCCGGTCAGCGTCGCGGTGGCGCTCGCGGACAAGCTCGATACGCTGGTCGGCTTCTGGGCCATCGACGAGAAGCCGACGGGCAGCAAGGACCCGTATGCGCTGCGTCGGGCCGCTCTGGGTGTGATCCGGCTGATCGCGGAGAATACGCTGCGTCTGTCGCTGATGAAGGTGGCGGTATCCGCGCTCGCCGGCTTGTCGGTGAAGACGGCCGATGCGCAGAAGCTTCCAAGCGATCTCCTCGCCTTCTTCGCCGACCGCCTGAAGGTCCAGCTCCGCGAGCAGGGCGCGCGGCACGATCTCGTCGATGCCGTGTTCGCGCTCGGCGGCCAGGACGATCTGCTGATGATCGTTCGCCGCGTCGAGGCGCTCGGAAAATTCCTCGACTCCGACGACGGCAAGAACCTGCTCGCCGGTACCAAGCGTGCCAGCAACATCCTCTCGATCGAGGAGAAGAAGGACAAGCGGACCTTCGACGGCGCGCCCGATGCCGCGCTCTACAGCCTCGCTGAGGAGAAGGCGCTGGCGAAAGCGATCGGCGAGGTCAAGGCGGAGGCCAGCGCCGCCGTCGCCAGGGAGGATTTTGCCGCGGCGATGAGCGCCATGGCAAGGCTGCGGCCGCCGGTCGATGCGTTCTTCGACAAGGTTCGCGTCAACGACGACGATGCGAAGGTGCGCGAGAACCGCCTGAAGCTGCTGAACGAGATCCGCAGCGCCACGCGTGCGGTGGCGGACTTCTCCAAGATCCAGGATTGATCATTCCGTCATTCCGGGGCGGTGCGTAGCACGAACCCGGAATCTCGAGATTCCGGGTTCGCGCTTCGCGCGTCCCGGAATAACAGCCACATAAAAAAGCCCCGCCCGGCGGGGGGAAGACCGGGCGGGGCCTGATGTCCGCTTAACTGCTCGCGCCAGCCTGATGTGACGCGCCGGACATCCAGTCGATGTCAATCGGTCGCGATGTCAGTCCAGCACCTCGACGATGCGGCGCGAGCGCGGCTCCACCAGCACGGTTTCGCCGTTCACCACGGTGTAGCGATAGGTGGTGGCGCCGAAACGTTGCGGCACGTCATAATAGGTGATGCCGGTCTCCGGTAACGTAGAACCGACCACCACGCGATCCGGAATGCTGAAGGCCGGTACACGTTGTTCGATGACATATTCGCGGAAGGCCGGCCGCTGCTCGACCGCGATGGTCGGGGTGCTGTCGACCACGGCCGGCGCGCGTCCGATGGTGACACTGCTTTGCGCCTGGGCCGCAAGGGGGGAGCCGATCGCGGCCGCGAGCGCTGCAAGAGCGAGAATCCTGTTCCGCATGGACAACTCCTTCGACGTGATTTTTCGGGCGCGCCAATGGCGCGACCGGTTGCCAATGCATGCACCCTTCGCAATGTTCCGCGAAAAGGCCCGCCGCATTCGCGGCAATTTCGGGCAGTTTTCGCGAAGCGGGGAACTTGCAGCGCGTCTTGCGCATCTCTACTCCCGGAACAGGGGCGGCTATGATCCGCCCGCGATTCGCCTCACCTCCACGGAAAGATTGTTCATGCACATCACCGTCGCCCACATTTCGCCGATCCTGTCGTTGATTGCGGGCGTGCTCATCCTGATCATGCCGCGGCTTCTCAACCTCATTGTCGCAATCTTCCTCATCGTGAACGGCGCGATCGGGCTCGGGCTCTTGAAGTGGCTCCGCTTCTAGGCGTCACTTTTCGGAACCGTCCGACTTGCGCGGGCCCGCCCAAAATGGTGTAAGGCCCGCGATTTCCCATTCCTCTCGCAGGTTGTGTGCAAGCTATGGCCAAAGCCGCCTCGAAGCCCAAGAAAATGCCAGCGAAATCAAAGTCCTCCGCCGTCGCGAAAGCCGCGCCGCCGGCCCGCAAGGCGCTGGCCAAGAGCGCGCCGAAGCCGGTCGCCAAATCCGCTGCCAAGCCGGCGGCAAAGGCCATGAAGGTCGCCGCGAAGCCGGCACCGAAGAAGGCCGCGCCCGCCAAGGCGGCGCCGGCAGCGGTCAAGGCCGGCAAGTGGGTGTTCACATTCGGCGACGGCAAGGCCGAGGGCCGCTCGGAGATGCGCGACCTGCTCGGCGGCAAGGGCGCAAACCTCGCCGAGATGGCAAATCTCGGTCTGCCGGTGCCTCCCGGCTTCACTATCCCGACTTCGGTCTGCACCTATTTCTACGCGCATGACAAGGCCTACCCGAAGGAATTGCAGTCGCAGGTTGAGAAGGCGCTGGACTATGTCGGCAAGTTGACCGGCAAGGTCTTCGGCGATGCCAAGAACCCGCTGCTCGTCTCCGTGCGCTCCGGCGCGCGCGCCTCGATGCCTGGCATGATGGACACCGTGCTCAATCTCGGTCTCAACGACCAGACCGTCGAAGCGCTGGCCGAATTGTCGGGCGACCGCCGCTTCGCCTATGACAGTTATCGCCGCTTCATCACCATGTATTCGGACGTGGTGCTCGGCTTCGAGCATCATCACTTCGAGGAAATCCTCGACACCTTCAAGGATAGCCAGGGCTACACGCTCGACACCGATCTGTCCGCGGACGACTGGGTCGAACTGGTCGGCAAGTACAAGGACGCGGTCGCGCGCGAGACCGGCAAGGACTTCCCGCAGGATCCGCATGACCAGCTCTGGGGCGCGATCGGCGCGGTGTTTTCCTCCTGGATGAATGCGCGCGCGGTGACCTACCGCAAGCTGCACGACATTCCAGAATCCTGGGGCACTGCTGTCAACGTCCAGGCCATGGTGTTCGGCAACATGGGCGAGACCTCGGCCACCGGCGTTGCCTTCACCCGCAACCCGTCGACCGGCGAGAGCAAGCTCTACGGCGAGTTCCTGATCAACGCGCAGGGCGAGGACGTGGTGGCGGGCATCCGCACGCCGCAGGACATCACGGAGGAGGCGCGGAAAGAGTCGGGCTCCGACAAGGCCTCGATGGAATCGGCGATGCCGGAGGCCTTCAAGGAGCTGACGCGGATCTACACGCTGCTCGAGAAGCACTACCGCGACATGCAGGACATGGAGTTCACGGTCGAGCAGGGCAAGCTCTGGATGCTCCAGACCCGCGGCGGCAAGCGCACCGCGAAAGCGGCGCTGCGCATCGCCGTCGAGCTCGCCAATGAAGGCCTGATCTCGAAGAAGGAAGCGGTGACGCGCATCGATCCGGCTTCGCTCGATCAGCTCTTGCATCCGACCATCGATCCCAATGCCAAGCGCGACGTGATCGCGACCGGACTGCCGGCATCCCCGGGTGCGGCCTCCGGCGAGATCGTGTTCTCCTCGGATGAAGCGGCCAAGCTCCAGGCCGACGGGCACAAGGTCATCCTGGTCCGCATCGAGACCAGCCCGGAAGACATCCACGGCATGCACGCCGCCGAAGGCATCCTGACCACCCGCGGCGGCATGACCTCACACGCGGCGGTGGTCGCGCGCGGCATGGGCAAGCCCTGCGTCTCCGGCTGCGGCACCATCCGCGTCGATTACGGCCGCGGCACCATGAGCATCGGCTCGCGCACCTTCAAGACCGGCGACGTCATCACCATCGACGGTTCGCTCGGCCAGGTGCTCGCCGGCCGCATGCCGATGATCGAGCCGGAGCTCTCCGGCGAGTTCGGCACGCTGATGAACTGGGCCGACCAGGTCCGCAAGATCGGCGTGCGCGTCAATGCCGACACGCCCGACGACGCGCGCACCGCGATCAAGTTCGGCGCGGAAGGCATCGGCCTGTGCCGCACCGAGCACATGTTCTTCGAGGAGACGCGCATCCGCACGGTACGCGAGATGATCCTCTCCGAGGACGAGCAGTCGCGCCGCGCCGCGCTCGCAAAACTCCTTCCGATGCAGCGCGCCGACTTCGTCGAGTTGTTCGAGATCATGAAGGGCCTGCCCGTCACGATCCGACTCTTGGATCCTCCACTCCACGAGTTCCTGCCGCACACCCATGCCGAGGTCGAGGAAGTGGCGCGCGCCATGAATACCGATCCGCGGCGTCTGGCCGACCGCGCGCGCGAGCTCTCGGAGTTCAACCCGATGCTCGGCTTCCGCGGCTGCCGCATCGCGATCGCCTATCCGGAGATCGCAGAGATGCAGGCCCGTGCGATCTTCGAGGCGGCAGTCGAGGCGCAGAAGCGCACCGGCAAGGCCGTCGGCCTCGAGGTGATGGTGCCGCTGATCGCGACCAAGGCCGAACTCGACCTCGTCAAAGCGCGGATCGATGCCACGGCACAGGCGGTGATGCGCGACACCAACACCAAGCTGGCCTATCAGGTCGGTACCATGATCGAGCTGCCGCGCGCCTGTCTGCTCGCCGCCGAGATCGCACAGTCGGCCGAGTTCTTCTCGTTCGGCACCAACGACCTCACCCAGACGACCTACGGCATCAGCCGCGACGACGCGGCGAGCTTCCTGGGTCCCTACGTCGCGAAGGGCATCCTTTCGGTCGATCCCTTCATCTCTCTGGATCAGGAAGGCGTCGGCGAACTCGTCAAGATCGGCGTCGCGCGCGGCCGCAAGACGCGCGCCTCGCTCAAGGTCGGCATCTGCGGCGAGCACGGCGGCGATCCCGCCTCCGTCGCCTTCTGCCACCACATCGGCCTCAACTACGTCTCCTGCTCGCCGTACCGCGTGCCGATCGCCCGGCTTGCAGCGGCGCAAGCCGCGCTCGGCAAGGCGATCGCAAGCCAGGCGTAAGCAGGGCTGACGGGCGTAGGCAGAACTAAATGCTGGAGTGAAGAGGCGGAGCGAAAGCTCCGCCTCTTTTCGTTTTGGTCGACATTCTCTCCTCGTCATTGCGAGGAGCTCTTGCGACGAAGCAATCCAGACTGCTCCCGCGGAGAGACTCTGGATTGCTTCGCTGCGCTCGCAAATGACGGAGTGGCAACAGTGCGCGCCACATAGTCGCTGTCATCGCCCGCGAAGGCGGGCGATCCAGTACGCCGAGACGGCAATGATTGAATCGAGAAGCCGCGGCATACCGGATGCCCCGCCTTCGCGTGGCATGACACCGTTGATGTGGATGGACTTCGCGCGACACCAGGAACTCCCCGCATCCCGTCGCGATACGCGCCGGCAAGAGTTCCTTCACCATTCGCGTTGACCGGTTGTTTACCGCGTGGTGTGAGGACGCGTTTACCACCACGTACCATCGTCCCGTGAAAACACCTGTGTTCGCTTGAGTGTGCCGTATCCGCAACGCGGATTAACGCCCCGGCAACCTAAATTGGATACTTACGATAAAGATCGAATTGCACGGATGTACTGAGTTCGATCGGACGAGCGTAAGCGTAGCGTGAGCGTATCGATGTCAGTGTTGCGTAACCATCCGAAGGGCGCGCGGTTCGCGTCCTTCGGCATCGGTCTCTGCATCTTCGCATTGATGCCGAGAGAGACCGGCTATCAGGACATTGCCTCGTTGCTGGCGCGCCAACCCGGCGTCGCCGAGCGTTGGCAGAAGCAGGTGTTCTCCGCGGCGTCATCGATCCAGCTTGCGACCTACAGCTTTTCGCGGCCCATTGGCACCTCCGTTCCGCAGAGCGCGATGGTTCGGCTCGCGAGCCTCGACGGCCGCGACGTCACCGGCGCGATCAGCCGTAATCCGGTGCTGCAAGCTGCGCCGCGCTACCAGGCGTCCGACTTTCCCAAGGTCGACCGTTCCATGAAGGGTGATCGCCTCGCGATCGTGACCCCGGCGTCGCCTTCCGATACGGCCGCGCCGGCAGCACCGCCCGCGCCGGAAGATCCCGCGACGTCGAACAGCTCGGTGTTCGGCGCCAAGACCGCCGCCCTGCCGCCGCCAATGTCGCCGGAATCCGCGGCCGCACTCGATCCCGAGCTCCAGGAAGCGCTGCGCGCGCCGCCGCTGCCGCAATATTCCAATCCGCCGCAGGCCAGCGACGCTGCGCGCGCGCTCGCGGCCACACCGCTGGAGGCGTTGAAGCGGGCCCCCGCCGCGCCGACACCGGCGCGCGATCCCTTCAGCGTCAAAACCTCGAGCCTGTTCTTCGGCAGCTCCTCACTCGGAGGCAATCTCGAGACTATCGAGAGCTGGCAGCCCGGCGCCGAGCCTCTGATCGTAATGCCCGACCCCGACATGAAGGTGACGGCCTCGCTGACCCCGCCGACGGCGGACGTCGCCAAGGACGTCGAGAGCGGCGAGAGCGTTGCGCCGAAGGGCGAGGTCAACGCCGACAACCAGCGCGCCAGATCGCCGGCGGAGCGGCTCGCGCTCGACGACAAGGCGCGCGCGAAGTCCGAGAAGTGCCTCGCCGAAGCCGTCTACTTCGAATCCCGCGGCGAGGCCGTGCGCGGCCAGATCGCAGTGGCGCAGGTGGTGATGAACCGCGTGTTTTCCGGCAAATACCCCGAGACCGTGTGCGGCGTGGTCTACCAGAACAAGTACCGCCATTTCGCCTGCCAGTTCACCTTCGCCTGCGACAACAATCCGGACGTCATCCGCGAGCCCGACATGTGGGAGCGCGCCAAGAAGATCTCCAAGGCGATGCTCGACGGCCAGATCTGGCTGCCCGAGGTCGGCAAGTCCACGCACTACCATGCCTATTGGGTCCGCCCGTCCTGGGTCGCCGAGATGAAGAAGATGTACAGGACCGGCGTGCACACCTTCTATCGGCCGCGCAACTGGGGCGACGGCAGCGAGGAACCGAGTTGGGGCACTCCTGCCCAGACTGCCGCGCTGTCGGCCGAACTCGCACAGGAAGCCAAGAGCTCCGCCGAAATGGGTGTGAGCGAGCGCAGGTAATGTTCCTTCGCCTCTCCCCGCAAGCGGGAAGAGGTGAAGAAATCACGCCTCGATATCCAGCGCGCAGTCGAAGTTCGGCGCCGAATGCGTCAGCGCGCCCGCCGAGGCGTAGTCGACGCCGGTCGCCGCGATCGCGGCGATCGAGTCCAGTGTGACGCCGCCTGACGCCTCCAGCTTGAGACGGCCCTCGTTGATCCTGACAGCCTCGCGCAGCATTGCGACGTCCATGTTGTCGAGCAGCACGGCATCGGCAAGCCCGGCGTCGAGCACTTCGCGCAGCTGCGCCAGCGTATCCACCTCGATCTCGATCTTGATGAGATGGCCCGCGTGGACACGCGCGCGCTCCAGCGCCGGGCGGACGCCGCCGGCGACCGCGATGTGGTTGTCCTTGATCAGGATGGCATCGTCGAGGCCGAAGCGATGGTTGAAGCCGCCGCCGCAACGTACCGCGTATTTCTCCAGCGCGCGCAATCCCGGCGTGGTTTTTCGCGTGCAGCAGATGCGCATCCTGGTGCCCTCCGTGCGCGCGACATAGTCCGCCGTGAGCGTCGCAACGCCCGACAGGCGGCCGACGAAATTCAGCGCGGTTCGCTCGGCCGTGAGAATGGCGCGCGCGGGGCCAGAGATCGCCAGCACATGCTGGCCGCGAGCAACCCGCGTGGCATCGCGGACATGCGCGCGCACCTCGACGTCGGGCGACAGCTTCTGCAAGGTTGCGAGCGCCAGCGGCAATCCGGCAATCACGCCGGGCTGGCGCGCGACGAGGATCGCTTGCGCTCTCGTCGCTTCCGGGATCGTCGCAAGCGAGGTGATGTCGCCGGCGCGGCCGAGGTCCTCGTCGAGCGCGCGCTGGACGACCGCGTTGATCGCGAGCGGGGACAGAAAGGCGTCGGGATGGAGCAGTGAGGTTGGAGTGATCATGGGGGTTTCCTTCAGGCGATCATGGATTGCGCAATGCGCGGCAGCGGACGCTCGTTCAGGCTCTCCGCGACCTCGCGCATCGCGACGAGCGTCGTCATCGTTCTCCGAGCCGGCCCGGGAACGTCAGCCGGATGATCGGAACGGAAATGCGCGCCGCGGCTTTCGCGCCGCGTCCAGGCCGCAGCGGCGACGAACAGGGCTGACGTTGCCATGTTGCGGAGGAGGATGTTTCCGGCCTCGCGTTCGAGCATGGCAAAGTGGCGCACGGCTTCTGCGAGCCCGTCGCCCTCGCGGATGACGCCGACATGCGCGCTCATCATCGTCCGCAACCGTTTCATGGCCGCGGCATCCGGCGCGCCGTCCCGCGGCGTTACCAGCGCATCGGGCAGGTGCGCGGGCGCGGGGATCATCCGGCCGGCGATGTCGTCAGCGATGCGCGCGGCATAGACCACGGCCTCCAGCAGCGAATTCGAGGCGAGCCGGTTGGCGCCATGCGCGCCGGTCGAGGACACTTCGCCGCCGGCCCAGAGCCCGTCGATCGAGCTTCGGCCGCGCGCGTCCACAGCGATGCCGCCCATGTGGTAGTGCGCGGCGGGCGCGATCGGGATGGCTTGCGTCGCGGGATCGACGCCGGCGGCGATGCAGCTCGCATGCACGGTCGGAAATTTTTCGGCAAAGCGCGCGCCCGGCGCCTGCCGCGCATCGAGGAAGGCGCCGCGCCCTGCCGCAATCTCGGTGAACACGCCGCGGGCCACGATGTCGCGAGGTGCAAGCTCGGCGAGCGGGTGGCGCGCCCTCATGAATCGCTCGCCCTGGCCGTTGATCAGCGTCGCGCCTTCGCCACGCAAGGCTTCGGTGGCGAGCGGCGCCGGATCGCGGCCGACCATGATGGCGGTGGGGTGGAACTGCACGAATTCAGGGTCGGCGATCACGGCGCCGGCGCGGGCCGCGATCGCAAGGCCGGAGCCGCTGGCCTCAACCGGATTGGTGGTGACGTCATAGAGATGGCCGAGCCCGCCGGTCGCAAGCACGATCGCGCGTGAGGCGAGCACGACCGGTCGTGCAGCGCGATTGCCGGCCTCGCGCAGTTGAAGGCCGGTGACCGCGCCGTCCTCGGTCAACAGTGCCTCGGCGACGAAGCCTTCCATCAGGCGGATCGAGGGCGTGCGACGTACGGCATCGCTCAAGGCGGCGATGATCGCGGCGCCAGCACCATCGCCGCGCACATGCACGATGCGGCGGGCGGAATGTGCAGCTTCCTGCCCGACGGCAAGCCCGCCTTCGAGATCGCGATCGAACGGCACGCCATAGGCGAGAAGGTCATGGATGCGCGGCGCCGCCTCGCGCGCAATCCCGAGTGCGACGGCTTCATCGACAAGGCCGCCGCCAACCGCGATGGTATCGGCGGCGTGTGCCTCCGGTGTGTCGCCTTCGGCCACCGCCGCGGCGATGCCGCCTTGCGCCCATGCGGACGATGCGCCTTGTCCGAGCGGCGCGGCCGAGATCAAGGTCACCGGCCGCGGCGCGAGCTTCAGCGCGCAGAACAGTCCGGCAAGGCCGCCGCCGACGATGACGACGTTGTCGGTCGAGCGGGTGAGGTTGTGGATGGTGTTCGTCATGGCTTTATCCATTATCCATTCATTCCGCTGTCGTCCCTGCCTGATGCGCAATTGCGCACGGGGAGCAGGGACCCATACCCCACGGCGGAAATTGTCCTGAGAAGCTCTGCAACGCCGTTCTTCGCGGCCACGTCCGCCTGTGGTTATGGTTGCCGGATCTGCGCTCCGGCTCCCGCTTGTCCGGGACGACAGCTGTGTGTGTTGCTAGTTTTTCAGGTTGATCATGCGCTCGACTGAACGCCGCGCACGGTCCGCAAGCGCGGGATCGATCGTCACCTCCTCGCGAAGCGTCAGCAGGCTCTCAAGAATGTTGGCGAGCGTAATGCGCTTCATGTGCGGGCAGAGATTGCAGGGCCGCAGCATCTCGACATCGGGAAGCTCGGCCCGCACGTTGTCGGCCATCGAGCATTCCGTGATCATGACGAGCCGCCGCGGCCGCTTCGCGCGCACCCAGTTGATCATGTGTGCGGTCGAACCCGTGAAGTCGGCTTCGGCCAGCACGTCCGGCGGGCACTCCGGATGCGCGATGATCTGGACGGACGGATCGGCTTCGCGAAAGCTCCGCAGCTCCGCGCCCGTGAAGCGCTCATGCACCTCGCAGGCGCCTTTCCAGGCGATGATCTCAACGTCGGTCTTCGAAGCCACGTAAGTGGCGAGGTATCGGTCGGGCAGGAAGATCACGCTTCGAGCGCCCAGACTCTCCACCACCTGCACGGCGTTCGAAGACGTGCAGCAGATATCGACCTCCGCCTTCACCTCTGCCGAGGTGTTGACATAGGCAACGACGGGCAAACCGGGAAATTTTGCGCGGAGCAGCCGTACGTCCGCGCCGGTGATGCTGGCGGCAAGCGAGCAGCCCGCGCGCGAGTCCGGGATCAAGACGGTCTTGTCCGGATTGAGCAGCTTCGAGGTTTCCGCCATGAAGTGCACGCCGCACTGAACGATGATGTCTGCCTTCACCTTGGTGGCTTCGACCGCGAGCTGGAGCGAGTCGCCGCCGATATCGGCCACACAGTGAAAGATCTCCGGGGCCTGGTAGTTGTGGGCAAGGATCACCGCGCCCCGCGCGCGCTTCAGCTGGTTGATCGCGTGGATGGCCGGCGCCATCAGCGGCCATTCGATCGGCGGGATCACGTGTTTGACGCGGTCGTAGAGTGGCGCGGTGGCACGTTCGATCTCCGGCGTCCATTCCAGTGCCGGCACTGGCAATCTCGGTCCCGTGGAGACCGGTGCGGCGCGCGGGGAGGTGATGAGTTGGCCCTGCGGCCGGTTGGTAAAGTCGTCGGGGCCATAAATTCCAGCGATCGGCATCGAAGCCTCCCATGCACATTAGTTATGCTCAATTTGAGAATATTAGGGATCCGAGAAATCCGGCCGAGAGGCCGGTCGAATGTTCTCGCTACCAGATATACTCAATCCGAGTAAATCAAAGATAACACGCTCCGCTGCGTGTGGCTAGGTCCTGCCGCACACATTCCCGTCAATTTGCGGCTGATGCGTCGAGCGAGGCCGCATTGAAACGCAATGCTCCCGCGGCAGCTCCTCGTGGAATGCAACCGTCTCTGACTAGGTATCCTTTTTGACTTGGGATTTGCATGCAGATGCATTAAACGGGCTCTCCCGCGGCTGCTGATTTGCGGATCCGCCAACGACAGACAAGGAAGACCATGTCGACACAGATCGGCGAGCTCGCTCCGGCCTCCCGTTCCTCCAACTGGCGCACTCCGGCCATCATCATTCTCTGCGGTTGTGCGATCGGCATGCTCGGCTTCGGTCCGCGTTCGGCGCTCGGGTTTTTCGTGCAGCCGATGAGTCACGAATTCAGTTGGGGCCGCGACGTGTTTGGCCTCGCGATTGCCGTCCAGAATCTGTTGTGGGGGCTGGGCCAGCCGTTCGCCGGCGCCGTCGCCGATCGCTTCGGCCTGTTCCGGGTGATGTGCGTCGGGGCGCTGCTCTATGCCGGCGGCCTGCTCCTGATGCGCTACTCCTCGACGCCGCTCTCACTGAATATCGGTGCTGGCGTGATGGTCGGCTTTGGTCTCGCGGGCTGCTCGTTCAACCTGGTGCTGTCGGCGTTCAGCAAGCTCCTGCCGGCCGAGAAGCGCGGCCTTGCGCTCGGTGCCGGCACGGCGGCGGGGTCGTTCGGGCAGTTCCTGTTCGCACCGATTGGCGTCGCGTTGATCGATAATTTCGGCTGGCAGCAGGCGCTCACCGTGTTCGGCTTCCTCATGCTGCTGATCATTCCGCTGTCGCTGGCGCTCTCGACGCCGCCGGTCGCAAGCACGGCCAACACGGCGCCTGCGGATGAGCAGACCTTCACCCGGGCGCTGGCGGAAGCCTTCGGTCATCGCTCCTACGTGCTCTTGGTGCTTGGCTTCTTCACCTGCGGCTTCCAGCTCGCCTTCATCACCGTGCATCTGCCGGCATTCCTGGTTGATCGCGGCATCTCGACCCAGACTGGCGGCTGGGTGATCGCGGCGATCGGCCTGTTCAACATCATGGGATCGCTGAGCGTCGGTTATCTCCAGAACTATCTGCCCAAGCGCTACATCCTCTCGACCATCTATTTCAGCCGCGCGCTCGCGACGCTCGCCTTCATCTCGTTCCCGATCACGCCGTTCTCGGCGATCGCGTTCGGCGCGATTTCCGGCCTGACCTGGCTGTCGACGGTGCCGCCGACCTCGGCGCTCGTGGCGCTGATGTTCGGCACGCGCTGGCTCGCGACGCTCTACGGCTTTGCCTTCGTCAGCCATCAGGTCGGCGGCTTCCTCGGCGTCTGGTTAGGGGGCGTCGTATTCGAGCGCTTCGGTTCCTATACGCCGATCTGGTGGCTCTCGATCCTGTTCGGCGTGCTTTCCGCACTGATCAATCTTCCGATTGTGGAGAAACCGGTTCAGCGGGCGGTTGCGCAACCTGCCTGATCGGCTAAACAATCCCTGAAACGAGTCAGGGAGTGCAGTCGTGGCCACATTCAAGGCGATCAGGATCGACAAGGCGGACAAGGGCACCACCGCGCAGCTCGCGCAGTTCGACGAAGCCGAGCTGATGGAGGGCGATGTCACCGTCCGCGTGGAATGGTCGACGCTGAACTACAAGGACGGCCTCGCGCTCACCGGCAAGGCGCCGGTGGTGCGCCGCTTCCCGATGATCGCCGGCATCGACTTCGCCGGCACCGTCGAGCAGTCCTCGCATCCACAGTGGAAGGCTGGCGACAAGGTGGTCTGCACCGGTTGGGGCATGGGCGAGACCCATCTCGGCGCCTATGCCGAGAAGGCGCGGGTGAAGGGCGACTGGCTGGTCGCCTTGCCGCAAGGCCTGTCGGCGCGCGATGCCATGGCGATCGGTACCGCCGGCTTCACTGCGATGCTCGCGGTGCTGGCGCTCGAGAAGCACGGCATCTTGCCGAAGAGCGGGCCGGTGGTGGTGACGGGAGCCGCCGGCGGCGTCGGCTCGGTCGCGATCGCCGTGCTCTCGAAGCTCGGCTATCACGTCATCGCTTCGACCGGCCGGGCCTCGGAGGCCGACTATCTGAAGCACCTGGGCGCGACCGAAGTCATCGACCGCAACGAATTGTCGGCACCGGCAAAACCCCTCGCCAAGGAGCGCTGGGCGGGCGGCGTCGACAGCGTCGGCTCGACCACCCTCGCCAACCTGCTCTCGATGACCAGATATGGCGGGGCGATTGCGGCTTGCGGCCTGGCCGCCGGTATGGACCTGCCGTCCTCGGTCGCGCCGTTTATTTTGCGCGGAGTGTGCCTTCTCGGCATCGATTCCGTGATGTGCCCGATCGAGCCGAGGAGGGCGGCCTGGCAACGCCTCGCGTCCGATCTGGATCGGGAAAAACTATCTGAAATCACTAAGGAAATTTCGCTCGATGAGGTTTCGGAGTGGGGCACGAAGATCCTTGCTGGCCAAGTCCGGGGCCGCATCGTGGTTAAAATTGTCTAGCGGCGTTTAGACTTTACCAACCAAGCTGCTCCAATGTTGCCTTGGTTCGTATGGTAAGCAGCGGGTAAAGAGACAGGGCGTCGCCCGCTGCGGGGGTTGAGTTCGGAGTTGAGCATGCTTGCGCGTATTGTGTTGGGGGCTGTCACGGCGGCAGCAACATTTGCGCCGGCCATTGCTGGAAGCATGAACGCCGATGAGGCGCGCCGCTTCGTGGCCGGCAAAGTGTTCGCCTTCACCTGCTTCGACGGCACCCGCGGTGCGGGCCGCATTCTCGACGATCTCGGCGCCGCCGGTGCAGTGCAGTTCTCGGGCGCAGGCCCGGTCCGTCACCTCCGCCTGCCCGGCAATACGCTCCAGATCCGCGGCCAGAACGTCTGCGCCTCGATCAAGGGCATCCCGTTCGAGCCCTGTTTCAACCTGGAAAAGACCGACGATCGCAGCTTCCGCGGCTCGGTGTCGGGCATGGGCTTCGCCTATTGCGACTTTCATCACCAAGGCGGCAACCAGATGCTGATGGCGCGGGCTGCGGCGCGGCCGCGCTCGCTGCGGACCTCGGAGCGCACCGGTTCGGTCGGTGCCTCGAACACCGAAGTCGCCGCGCGCGTCGAGACGCCGCGTGTCGAGAGCAGCCGGCTCGAGCCGGTGAAGGCCGAAGCCAAGTCCGAAGCCAAGTCCGAGCCGGCGAAGAACGAAGGCCCGCTGGAGCTGCGCCGGTCGACCCAGTGAGCTGGCCTGCGCGGGATGGTCCGCGCGCTTTGTCGTCGAAGACATCCATCGAACACGAAGCCGCCGCGCCGCAATCATACGGACGGCGGTCTTCATGCCTTGGTGGCTGTTCGCGCCTCAGTTTGCGTGCGGCCCGGGGGCGGTCCCACGCAAGGGGCAACGATGTCGTATCGCCGCCTCGGTGCGGGAGATGGCCTCGAGCGAGCACGTCGGAATGATCCGTCGGCGTGTTCGCGGTGCTCGTCCTCGTCGGCTCCTGGCTGATGTCGTTCCTGACCATCGCGCGGCCGATCCGCGCCCTCACCATGGCCATGGACAAGCTCGCCGGCGGCGTCGGCGACTGAAGAGCTGTCGTCGTCCAACATCACCGATGTGCAGCACGGCGCGAGCGAGACCGGCCCGGCGTCCTTGAAGGTGCCGGCGGCGGCGCAATCGCTGTCCGGCGACGGCAACCGGCTGAAGCTGGAGGTCGGCAAGTTCATGGCAACCGTGTGCGCGGCCTGACGCTCGCCGAACGCAAGCTGCGTTCGCATCGCAGCAGTGGATGTTCATGCGACTGCAACAGATGGTTGCAGAGAAGATAACGGACGCGGGATCCTTCGCGTAGTTCTACGTAGGTTCCTGTTAACGCCTGTTTGGAATTATGGGCGCAATCTTACGGGATAAAAATCAGCCAGCATCGTTGAACTGACTTCCGCCCTTTCGTCCGCCGCGACGACTGCGGCGCAGGCGATTTGCGCGTTGCTGGCATCATCGGGATTTGTGTGATGTCGAAGTTGTCGATCGTCTTCAAGCTGCTGACGGTGCTGTCGGTCCTCGTGCTTTCGCTCGCCGGTGTCGGCGTGATGGCGATCGGCACGATGCAGAACATCAACGCCCATACCGTCGAGATTGCGGAGAGCTGGCTGCCGAGCGTACGTGCGCTCGGCTCGATGCGCGCCGACATCAATGAGCTGCGCGTCGCGCTGCGTCTGCACCTGATGCAGGATACTGCCGAGGGCAAGGACGCCGCCGAGAAGCGCCTGGCTTCATTGCGCGAGCGTATCGAGAAGACCCGCAAGGTCTACGAGCCGCTGATCACGGCCGCCGAGGAGCGCTCGCTGTACGAGCAATGGACCAGGGCTTGGGCCGAGTATCTGAATGGCGTGCAGGAGGTGATGGCGCTGTCGCGCAAGAGCGTCGGCCGCTTCCCGACCGATGCCAACGAGATGTTGCAGACCAAGGTCGCGAAGATGGCGCAGGCCGCCGATCCGTTGCTCCTGAAGGGCATCGAGATGAACAACCAGGGCGCCGAGCTGGAGACGAAGCAGGCGGCAGACAGCTACGCCACCATCTTCCGCGCGCTGGTCGGGATCATCCTGGCCTCCGTCGTGGTTGCGATCGGCGCTGCCTATTATCTCGTGCGCGACGTCTCGCGCGGCATTGCTTCGATCGTCCGTCCGATGCAGTCGCTCGGCGAGGGCGACCTCTCGGCCGAGGTGCCGCATCGTGGCGAGAGGACCGAGATCGGCTCGATGGCGGATGCGCTCCAGATCTTCAAGGAGGCGCTGATCGCCAAGAAGGCCGCCGACGAGGCGGCGGCGCGCGACGCCGAGGCCAAGATCGAGCGCGGTCGCCGCGTCGATGCCATCACCCGCAATTTCGAGGCGATGATCGGCGAGGTCGTCGAGACCGTGTCATCGACCTCGACCGAACTCGAGGCCTCGGCGGCCACGCTGAGCGGCACAGCGCAGCGCGGCCAGGAACTTGCAACGGTCGTCGCGGCTGCGTCGGAGGAAGCTTCCACCAACGTCCAGGCGGTGGCGTCCGCTTCCGAGGAACTGTCGTCCTCGATCACCGAGATCAGCCGACGCGTGCAGGATTCGGCGCGGATGGCTGTTGAAGCCGTCGAGCAGGCGACGCGAACCAACGAGCGCGTCAACGCGCTGTCGCAGGCGGCCTCCCGCATCGGCGACGTGGTCGAACTCATCAACACCATCGCGGGCCAGACCAACCTCCTCGCGCTGAATGCGACCATCGAAGCGGCGCGCGCCGGTGAGGCCGGCCGCGGCTTTGCCGTCGTCGCCGCCGAAGTCAAGGCACTCGCCGAGCAGACCGCGAAAGCGACCGGTGAAATCGGCGCGCAGGTTTCGGGCATCCAGGCCGCGACGCAAGAATCCGTCAGCGCCATCCAGGAGATCGGCGGCACCATCGAGCGGCTGTCGGAGGTGTCCTCGGCCATCGCCGCCGCCGTCGAGGAACAAGGCGCGGCCACGCAGGAGATTTCGCGGAACGTTCATCAGGCCGCGCTCGGCACCCAGCAGGTCTCGTCCAACATCACCGACGTGCAGCGCGGCGCGATCGAGACCGGCTCGGCCTCGGGCGAAGTGCTGTCCGCGGCGAAATCGCTGGCGACCGACAGCACCCGCCTGAAGCTCGAAGTCGCGCAGTTCCTGGAATCGGTCCGCGCGGCCTGACCTTCACGTGCCCGGCTGCGGCGCGGCCGGCGGCGGCGTAACCTGCCGCCGGAACAGGATGCGCTGGTACAGCCAGCCGATCGCGACCAGCACGACGCCGAGGCACATGAACGAGAGCGCGCGGTAGACGCCCGTCAGCGTCGACATGTCGATGACGAAGGCCTTGAGGATCGTCAGCGCGATGACGGCGGCAGACGCCAGCCGCGCCCGTTCAGAGTTGACGAGGATGCCGATGCCGAGCAGCGCCACGCCAAAGCCGAGCCAGCCGATCGAATAGGTATATTGCTCGGCGCCCGTGGTCGGTCCGGTGGACAGGATCGGCCCGTGATAGAAGCGGCGGACCTCCAGCGTGACATAAGCGAGCGCGAACACGAGTGCGCCGCCCGCAATCGTGTTGGCGTAGACCTTGCCACGCTCGCCGACCACCGCATAGGACAGCAGCAGCATGAGCACGGCCGGCAGCGCGTAGCCCAGCAGCAGCAGATTGAAGACGGCGCCGCCGACGTCGATGCGCCACATCAGCGGATTCTCCAGGATCAGCAGACCGAACACGCTGATGAGCCCGGCAATCGTCGTCAGCACGACCGCGCCGACATTGTGCACGATGCTGCGGCTCCGCAGCCGCAAGCGCTCGAGCCCGATGGCCATCGCCAGCGCGACACATGCTTGCAGCGCGAATTCGAGCAGCGAGGGGGGCGCCGTCATGCTGCCGCCGGTCGCAAAGTGCCGGATCTCCATGAAGGCGAGCAGGGCAGTGAACAGGATCGCGGCGGTCTCGACCGTGCGCAGCGGCGCATCGTCGGTGCGGCGGCGCAGAAAGATGCTCGCGGCCCAGAATGAGGCCGCCGGCAGGCCGTAGCCCCAGAGCAGCCAATTGAAGATCGGCGTGGTGCCGACGGCATCGCCGACGATGCGAGGGTCATAGGCGATGCGCGCGGTGACGAGGCCGGCGAAGATCGCGGCGAGCCAGCGCAGGAACGGAATCGGCCGCTGCATCGAGATCCAGGCGGTGCCGAGCGACATCAGCGCCAGCGCGATCGTCAGCCAGCCCTTCTCCAGTGCGAAGGTGAGCGCCAGCGCCAGCGCGCCGAGCGTGCCGGTCGCGAACAGGGCGGTGGAGATCGCGATGCCCGGCCGCGGCTCGCGGCGCGTGAGCGCTTCGGTCGCAGCGCCGAAGGCCGCGGCGAGCAGCACCGCGAGGATTGCAAACGGGATCGAGCGGTCGAGATGGGCGATACGCGCGTAGAGCGCGACCAGGATCGCAATCGGCGTGGCGACGCCCGCCGCCGACCACACCACCGGAATGATCGCCGAATTCGAGCGGCCCTGCGCGAGGAAGCCCGCGATACCGAAGCCGGCGGCGAAGATCGCGGCCGTCACCAGATGCAGCGTCACGGAGCTGTCGGTCGCGACAGGACCGATTCCGGCGATGGGGCCGCCCGGCAGCACCAGCATGTCCGGATTGGCGCGCACCGCCCATTCGGCGAACACGATGAAAACCGCCGCCGCAGCGGCACCGAGCGCGCCGGTGGCTGCCGGCGCGCGCCAGGCGACGAGCAGCGTGCCGCCGACCAGCAGCGTAAACGCGATCAGCGCCAGATCCGCATGCGTGCTCGACAGCACGATCAGCATCGCGCCGAACAGATAGGCGCCGAGCGAGCCCGATGAGATCGGCTCGATCTCGCCGTCCTCGATTGCAGGTCCGAACATGAAGCCGCAGACGACGAGGAGCGCGGCCAGCGCGAAGCCCGCGATGACATGGAAGGCGTGCGGCGCGACCTGCAGATCGCCTGCGTCCAGACCCGGGAAGAGCCAGAGCACGGCGAAGACGATCGTCGTCACCGCAAGCCAGCGCCACAGCCGGATGCGGGCGAGGCCGAAGCTCGCGGCGGAGACGACGGCGAGATAGACGTAGAGCGCCCAATAGTCCGGCTTGCCGCTGGAGACGAGAACCGGCGTCACGAAGGCGCCGACCACGCCGAGGCCGGCGAGCGCGGGTCCGTGCAGCAGCGCGGCCGCGAGCGTGCACATGGCCACGATGCCGAGCAGCACGAAGGCCGTGGCGGGCACCAGGAAGCCGTAGAGCGCATAGGCGGCATAGATGGTGGCGAACGCCACCGCCGTTCCGGCCGCGGTGAGGATCGCGGGGATGTTGGCGATCGGCAGCGCCGCGATGTTGGAGATGCTTTCCTTGCGCCGGGTCCATTCGCCGGCGCCAAGCAGCGCAGCGGCGAATAGGCCGCCCAGGAATACGCGCACGCCCGGGCCGAGCAGGCCGGCCTCGATCGAATAGCGCACCATGAAGAAGCCGCCGAGCGCCAGCGCAAGGCCGCCGATCCACACCACCCAGCGCGTACCGAGCCGTTCCTCGAAGCCAGGTTCGCGAATATCGGGTGCGGGCGCCGGCAGCGGCGGCGGGGCATCGGCCTGCGGGCTCGTTGCAAGCGGGGGCGGCGAAAGCTCTTCGGTGACGAGCGGAGGCGGCGCCGTTTCGGCCTCGGGCGCCAGCGGCGGCGGCTCGCTGGCAGCCGTTGCGGGGGCTTCAGCCTGCACTTGTGCGGGCAGCGGCGGCGGCTGGATCGGCCGTTGCGCGTAGAGCATCTCTTCGAGCGCGTTCAGTCGCCGGCGCAGCTCGGCTGCCTGGCTGGAGGCCTTGATGGCGATCAGGAATGCGGTGATCGCAATGATCAACGCAAAGACGTCAAACGGGCCGTCGAACATGAAGCCTCCAGGCGATCGGCAGGCAGGAGCCGATCACGCAAATGGTCTAGCGCCGGGAGCGTACGCGCAAGCCCGGCGCGGGCCGCTCCTGGAGCACGTCGCGGCGGAAGCGATAGAGCGCCGCCGGCCGCCCGCCCGTCTGTGTCGACATGACCCCGGTCGGTTCGACCAGCGCTTCCATTTCGACCAGGCGGCGGAAATTCTGCTTGTGCAGATGTCGGCCGGAGATCGCCTCCACCGTATGCTGCAGTTCGGTAAGTGTGAATTCAGCTGGCAAAAGTTCAAAGACGACAGGGCGATACTTCAGCTTTGCACGCAGCCGCGCGATGGCCGTGGCGAGAATCCGGCGATGGTCGAACCGCATCGAGGTCCCGAGCGGGGGAAGCATCTTGCGCGCTAATGCCGCAGGGCGGCCATCGCGGCGCGCCTCCTCGATCAGCCCGGCCTCGTACAGCAGCTCGTAGCGGTCGAGCACGCGCTCCTCGTCCCAGGGCGCGCCGTCGAGACCGAAATAGAACCGCACGCGATCCCTCCGCGGCAGCGCGCGCGTCGTCTCCGGCGTCTCCTCCTCGGCCCACTTCGTCAGCGCGGGGATGATGTCGCGGGCGATGATCGCCGGCGGTTCCTCGCGCCAGTCTTCCCAGGGAAAGAAGCGGTACCATGGCGCGAAGCTCGCCGCGTTTGCTGCGAGTTCGCCGTCCACAGGGCGCGTCAGTGCGAGATAGCCGATCGAGACCATATGCGCGCCGGTGTCGCCGGCCTCGGCATGGCGCCCGCGATCGCCGAAGGTGTAGAGCTGCTCGACATAGCCGAGCCGCAGGCCCGCCTGTTGCTCGACCCAGGCGCGCAGGCCGATCTCGAAGGTACGATGGCTCACCGCATCGAAGGGGCCGAACGGCAGGCCGGCAAGCCCGTCAGCACCGCGTGCGGTCAGGATCAGCGGCTCGTGGTTCTCGATCGCGACGATTGCGGCGGTGAGGCCGATCTCGATCGGTGTCAGCTGCGTCTCGCTCATGCGATGATGATCGCAGGTGTTGCCACAAACTCGTCCTGCCCGGGCTTGTCCCGGGCATCCACGCTCTGCGTCCCCTTGGAAAGTTCGTGGATGGCCGGGACAAGCCCGGCCATGACGGCAGCACCTCTATTGTGGCGCACAGCTCTCATTCGAGCTCGATCACGAAGGGCCGGCCTTCCACCATCATCGCGCCGGGGCCGATCTCGTCGAGCGCGCGCAGCATGCGGCCGTTGCGCCCGAGTGCACGATCGGCGAGGCTGACGATGCGCCGGTTCGGCGAGGCGATCGGCGAGGCCGCGCGGATCTTGCGCGCAATCTCGATCTCGTCGCGATTCGGATTGAGCGCGCAGACGGCCGCGAACGCGCTTGCAGTGGAGCGGCTGATGCCGGCATAACAATGCACCACCAGCGGGGCGCTACGGTCCCAGCCGCGCACGAAGTTCAGCACCTGCTCGATATGCCTCTCCGATGGTGCGACGAAACCGTCCATCTCCTCGGTGATGTCATCCATCGACACCTTGAGGTGGTTGGCGGGGAGCACCGACACCGGACGTGCCACCTGCTCGACATTGGCCATCACGGTCAACACATGGCTGGCGCCTGTGGTGCGGACCGTCTCGGGAAGCGCGGCGAGGGAACAGACGTGGATCATGGCGGACCTTTTTGTTGATTATAGCGGCGGCCGCAAGGTGGGCAAAGCTACCACTTCGTCGTCCTGGACAAGCGAAGCGCAGATCCGGGCCTATAACGACAGAATCGGGTTCTGCGAAGACACATGCTGCCAGCTTTTGCGCTACAACCACTTCCTGGGCCCCGCCTTCGCGGGGACAACGGCGGAGCGATAACCACGATCAATCCGAACAACGCTACGCAAAGACGGCGCCAAACCGCTCGAGAAACTGCTTCTCGGCCCGTGCCGCCGTCCAGGGCGTCAGGTAGTCGCGCCGGACGCTGTCGGACAGGCCGGGATCCTTGCCGAACAGGCGCTTGGCTTCGCTCTCGCTGAAGCCGGCGAGCTCGGTTGCCTCGAGGTAGGCCGCGCCGCGGTCGGCGGCCTTGATGGCTTGCGTGATCTCGTCAGGCAGCACCGGCGGCAGGCCGAAGCGGAGATGGATGGCGCCGAGCAGGCGTTTCTCGACCGCCTTGTAATGGCCGTCGAGCACGGCCTTGAACGGCGAGATCATGTCGCCGATCACATATTCGGGTGCGTCATGCAGCAGCGCGGCGAGGCGCACGCGCTGGTCGACGCGCGGCATCTCGTGCCGCAGCACGGTCTCCACCAGCAACGTGTGTTGCGCAACCGAGAAGATATGCGCGCCGATGGTCTGCCCGTTCCAGCGCGCGACGCGGGCAAGGCCGTGCGCGATGTCGGTGATCTCGATGTCGAGCGGGGAGGGATCGAGCAGATCGAGCCGCCGGCCCGACAGCATGCGCTGCCAGGCGCGGGACTGCGCGTCGCGCGCGGTCTTCCCGGTCATTTGGCCTTGAGGCGCGGCTTGCGCTGCGCCTTGCCGCAGGTGGCGTGACAGTGGCAGTCGACGAGGTGGTCGTTGACCATGCCGGTCGCCTGCATGAAGGCATAGACGATGGTCGGGCCGACGAATTTGAAGCCGCGCGAGGACAGCTCCTTGGAGATATGCACCGACAACGGCGTCGAGGCGGGCACGCTCGCGGTGGTCTTGAAATTGTTGACCTTGGGCTTGCCGCCCATGAAGTCCCACAGCAGCTTCGAGAAGCCCGGGCCCTTCTCCATGATGTCGAGATAGGATCTTGCGCTCAGGATCGCGCCGTCGATCTTGGCCTTGTTGCGCACGATGCCGGCATCGTTCATCAGCGCGTGCACCTTCCTGGGCGTATAGCGCGCGATCTTCTCCGGCTGGAAATCGTCGAAGGCTTTGCGAAAATTATCGCGCTTGCGCAGGATCGTGATCCAGGACAGCCCGGCCTGGAAACCGTCGAGCATCAACTTCTCGTACAGCGCGCGGTCGTCGTACTCCGGCACGCCCCATTCGGTGTCGTGATAGGCGACATAAAGCGGATCTTCGCCGGGCCAGGGGCAGCGTGTCTTTCCGTCGGGATGCAGGCGAGGGGCGCGGCTCATGGGGTGGGGTGCTTGGCTGGAATTCGAACGACGTCTGGTTCAGCGAGCGTCAGAGGCAGCCCACCAGCGGTGAGCGGCTGGCCCGCGTCGAGCGCTTCGGCAACGCGGTCGATGCGCACCAGCGCAATGCCCTTGCCGCCGGCGGTCGAGCCGATCGTGCCGACCGGCTTGTCGCCGGCAAGAATGGTCGCGCCCGGTTCGGGTGAAGCACCGTCGAGCAGCACCTTCACGCTGCGGGTGCGTGCAGTGCCGCGATGCTGCATGCGCGAGACGACCTCCTGACCGACATAGCAGCCCTTGTCGAAATCGACGCCGGCAAGGCGGTCCATGTTGGTCTCGTGCGGGAACGCATCGCTGTACATGAAGTCGAGCCCGCCGCGGGGCACGCCGAGCGCGATGCGGTGCGCCTCGTATTCGGCCGCATCGACCAGCTCGGCACCGATCAGGTCTGACAGCTTCTGCTTGAGATTTTCCGGGACCAGGATGCGGTAGCCGAGCCCGTCATTCCGCGGATCGGCGAAGGCGAGGTCCGGCTGGGCCGCGGGCTGGCCGTCCCAGGCCGCGAGCACGCCGAGATCGTCGGAAAGGTTGTCCACCGTGACCTTGGCGCGAAGCTTGTAGAATTTGAGCTTGGTGGCGAGGCTATCTGCCAGCGCTTTCGGGCAGTCGATCAGGAACCCGCCGCCGTGACCCGCGGGCGCTTCCGTGATCAGGAAATCCGCGATGATCTTGCCCTGCGGCGTCAGCAGCGCGCCGAATCGGCCCAGGCCCGGTTTCAGCCTGTCGACGTCCGTCGTGATGAGGCCGTTGAGGAAGTTGCGCGCATCCTCGCCCGCGACCTTGACCACACCCCGGTCGGGAAGAAACGCCGATTTCATGCGAAAATCTCTTGCGACATGTTGCTCCGGAACGTAAGCCCGCAACGCATAAACGACAAGACCTCGAGCCCTGCGCTTGGGGATGATAGAGGCCTTCAGCCATGACCCAGCGTTTCGATGTGATCCTCAAGGGCGGCACCGTGGTCAACCAGGACGGCGAGGGTGTTCGCGATATCGGCATCACCCGCGGGCGCATCGCCGAGCTGGGTCCGCTGTCGCAGGCTGCCGCCGCAGAGGTGATCGACTGCAAGGGCCTTCACATTCTGCCCGGCGTGATGGACACGCAGGTGCATTTCCGCGAGCCCGGGCTGGAGCACAAGGAAGACCTCGAGACCGGCTCTCGCAGCGCCGCGATGGGCGGCGTCACCGCCGTATTCGAAATGCCGAACACCGCGCCGCTGACGGTGACGGAGGCCGAATTCACCGACAAGGTGAAGCGGGCCCATCACCGCATGCATTGCGATTTCGCCTTCTTCATCGGCGGCACCCGCGAGAACGTGCAGGACCTGCCGGTGCTGGAGCGCGCGCTCGGCTGTGCCGGCGTCAAGGTGTTCATCGGCTCCTCGACCGGCGCGCTTCTGGTGGAGGACGACGAAAGCCTGCGCCGCATCTTCCAGGTGATCCGCCGCCGTGCGGCTTTCCACGCCGAGGACGAGTATCGCCTCAACGAGCGCAAATCGCAGCGCATCGAGGGCGATGCGCGCTCGCATCCGGTCTGGCGCGACGAGACCGCGGCGCTGATGGCGACCCAGCGTCTCGTCAAGCTCGCGCACGAGACGGGCAAGCGCATTCACGTGCTGCACATCTCGACCAAGGAAGAGATCGAGTTCCTGCGCGATCACAAGGATGTCGCCTCCTGCGAGGCGACGCCGCATCATCTCACGCTGGTGGCGCCCGAATGCTACGAGCGGCTCGGGACGCTCGCGCAGATGAACCCGCCGGTGCGCGGCGCCGATCACCGTGCCGGCATCTGGCGCGGCATCGAGCAGGGCATCATCGACGTGCTCGGCTCCGATCACGCCCCGCATACGCTCGAGGAGAAGTCGAAGACCTATCCGGCCTCGCCCTCCGGTATGACCGGCGTGCAGACGCTGGTGCCGATCATGCTCGATCACGTCAACGCCGGCCGGCTGTCGCTGGCGAGGTTCGTCGACCTCACCAGCGCCGGTCCCGCACGCCTCTACAACATCGCCTGCAAGGGGCGAATCGCCGCCGGCTACGACGCCGATTTCACCATCGTCGATTTGAAGCGCAGCGAGACCATCACCAACGAATGGATCACGTCCAAAGCCGGCTGGACTCCCTATGACGGCGTGCGCGTGACGGGCTGGCCCGTCGGCACCTTCATCCGCGGCCGCCGCGTGATGTGGCAGGGCGAGCTCGTGACGCCGGCGCAGGGCGAGCCGGTGCGGTTTTTGGAGACGCTGAAGCAGTAGGCTTTTCCGTCGGGGACGAACGCACCATCCCCGTCATTGCGAGCGCAGCGAAGCAATCCAGTCTGTCGCCGCGGAAAGATTCTGGATTGCTTCGCTACGCTCGCAATGACGTGGGGAGGGGTCTTCCTCTCGAACGGGAGTGCAGTCCGATGTCCCAGCCAACGGCCCTTATCACCACCGAGCAACTCGCGGCCATGCTCGGCGATCCCAACTTACGTGTCTACGACTGTACCACATACAACGAGCCGGTGCCGCCCGGCAGCGGCGTGCCCTACCGCGCGGTGCCCGGCGACAAGACGTTTGCGTCCGGCCACATTCCCGGTGCCGATTTCCTCGATCTGCAAGGCGAGTTCTCCGACACCTCGTCGCAACAGTTTTTCATGATGCCTGGCGTGGCCCAGTTGGAGGCCGCCTTCGGCCGCCACGGTGTCGATGGGGGCAAGACCATCGTGCTCTACAGCATCGGCACCATGATGTGGTCGACGCGGTTCTGGTGGATGCTGCGCTCGCTCGGTGTCGATGCCCGCGTGCTCGACGGCGGCTTCGACAAATGGAAGGAGGATGGGCGGCCGGTCGAGACAGGCGCCCCGAAGGGCTATCCCGCGACGACCTTCAAGGCGACGCCGTGTGCGGGCTTCTTCGTCGACAAGACCACGGTGCTGGCGCGGATCGGCGATCCCGCAACGGTCATCGTCAACGCGCTCGGGCCGCAGTTTCACCGCGGCCTCGAGCCGAGCCGCTACGGCCGGCCGGGCCGCGTTCCCGGCAGCGTGAACGTATCAGCCGCGACGCTCGTGAACGCCGACAAGACGCTGACGACGCATGCAGACGCCGAAGCCAAATTCGCGGCCCAGGGCGTCACGCGCGACAAGAATGTGATTCTCTATTGCGGCGGCGGCATCTCGGCGACGATCGACCTGTTGCTGCTGACGCAGCTCGGCTACGACAAGCTGGCGCTCTACGATGCCTCGATGGGCGAATGGGCGAGGGATCCGGCGCTGCCGATCGAGACAGATTAGCTCTTACCCTCCCCTGGAGGGGGAGGGTCGGCTCACATGAGCGAAGCGGAATGTGAGACGGGGTGGGGTGACGGTCTCTCGGCATCGAACAGTGCCCGTGTGGAGAGATCACCCCACCCCGCTTCACCTCTCGCTTCGCTCGACGTGAAGCGACCCTCCCCCTCCAGGGGAAGGTAAGATCGGGTAAGAAATCCGGGAACCTTTGCCCTGGGCCTGCATCCAATGTCCAGAACCAATGGAGACAAAGCATCAGCCATGCCAGGAACCGCAGCCGGCCTGTCCGCTGGCGCCAGGACATCGGAAGCCGCGCTGATCGACCGCGCGCGGCGCCGGGACGAAGCCGCTTTGCGCGAGATCATGCAGGCCAACAACCGCAGGCTCTACAGGCTCGCCCGCGGCATACTGCGCAGCGACAGCGAAGCCGAGGACGTGGTGCAGGAGACCTATGTCCGTGCATTCACGCATCTCGACGGCTTTCTAGGCGAGTCGGCGTTGTCGACGTGGTTGTCGCGCATTGCGATCAACGAGGCGCTCGGACGCGCACGCAGTTGGAAGCCGCAGGTCGAACTGGGATCGGTGCCGGAGGCAATGCTCGAAGCGCAAATCATCCAGTTTCCCCTTTCGTCCGCCGCAACTGATCCGGAAAAATCCATGGCCCAACGCGAGATCCAGCGCGTCGTCGAGCACGCGGTCGACGAGTTGCCCGACGCCTACCGGATGGTCTTCATCGCGCGGGTGATGGAGGGGATGAGCACGGAGGAGACGGCCGGGTTGCTCGGCATCAAACCCGAGACCGTCAAGACGCGGTTGCACCGTGCGCGCACCCTGCTGCGCGAGAACGTCGAGAAGAAGATCGGGCCGGTGATGATGGATGCGTTTCCGTTCGCCGGCCGGCGCTGCGAGCGCCTGACCGAGGCCGTGCTCAGGCGCCTTGGCATCGGCATGTAATTTATCGGGAACGTTCGCGCAAAATTGGCATCCAACCTGTGCAAGCAACACGCCGGGAAGTTTCCGGCCTCACAGGAGTGTAAAGCCATGTTGATCCGATGGAGCGCGGCGGTCGCCGCAGCGATGATGTTGTCGAGTCCCGTATTGCTGCAAAGCGCCAGCGCAACCGACAAGCCCACCGATCCGCAAATCGCTCACATCGCCTACACCGCGGGCGTGATAGACATCAACGCGGCCAAGCAGGCGCAGAAGAAGGCGAAGAGCAAGGATGTCAAGGCGTTCGCCGAAGATATGCTGCGCGACCACGAGGCGGTCAACAAGCAGGCCCTCGCGCTGGTCAAGAAGCTGAACGTCACGCCGGAGGACAACGACACCAGCAAGGCGCTGTCGAAGCAGGCGAGCGACAAGCTCGCCGAGCTCGACAAGCTCAACGGTGCAGCGTTCGACAAGGCCTATGTCGCCAACGAGGTCGCCTACCACAAGGCGGTCAATGGCGCGCTGGAGACGCAGCTGATCCCGTCCGCGAACAATGCCGAGCTGAAGAGCCTGCTGCAGACCGGCCTGAAGATTTTCCAGGGTCATCAGCAGCACGCCGAGCACGTCGCGGCCGAGCTGAAATAGGGAGTGTACGATGAGGTCGGGGCGGCTGTTTTCGCTTCCTATCGCGCTTGTCTTCGCGGCGATGGCCGTCCGGGCGCACGCCACGACGATCGAGATCACGATGGAGAACCTCGTGATCTCACCGGCCGAGATATCGGCCAAGGTCGGCGATACCATCAACTGGATCAACAAGGACGTCTTCGCGCATACGGCCACTGCGAAAAACGGTGATTTCGACGTGACGCTGGCGCCGAAGAAGTCGGCGTCGTCAATTCTGAAGAAGGCGGGAACGATCGATTATTACTGCCGCTATCATCCCAATATGAAAGCGACACTCAAGGTCGAGCCGTGAAGGAGAGGGCAGCGCATTCCCGTGCGCTGCGGGAACATCTCCCGATGGCCGCGAGACTAATGCTTGTCCGCCGACAGCGGCTTCCGTGCGATAAAGGCGGCAGACTTCGCGAAGCCTTTCGTCAAATCCGCTTTGCAAGGTCATTCATCCGTCGACTGGCCCCGCCCGCGTGGCGGGGTCATTTTGGCAGGGCCTACTGCCTGCAGATGTCGACCGAGAACTCGCCGTTGCGAATGCGGCCGGGAAAGCCCTCGACGAACTTGGCGACCGCGTCCTCGCCATAAGTGCCGACGAGCTCGGCAAAGGCCGCAAACAGGCTCGCCTGCGCCAGGCAGTCGCCGTCGACGCCGTCATGGCGCGCCTCGGCCCAGGCCTCGTTGAGATAGCTCAGGGCGGCCTGCTTCTGCTCGTGATCGGGCAGCGGCGCGCGGGCGGGGACGTAGGAAATCGGCTGGCTCATGAAACTCGATCAGGGCTGGGGCGCGATCCACGGCGATGCGCTGTGCGAGAGGTGTAGCACGGGCGTTAACGACCGCTAGGCCACATCTTTAAGAACGGTTAACGGCTGTGCACAAAGTCGATGACAGGGTTCCAGCCAGGCCGTCATCCAGGGGCGCGACGACGTATCGAGCCCGGAATGACGGAGAAATCAGTTCGCGTAGCGCGCGGTGAGATCTCGCGAGATCTTCGAGCCTTCCTCGATGTAGCGGCGGATCGCCACCGTCGCGGCCGGCGTGCAGCTCCGGTAGGTCTGCTGAAAACCGTTATAGCCGCGGTTGAATCCGGCGATCATGCGGGTGCGGCGCTCCCCGGAGGGGGTTTCGGCATCGATCAGCGCCTGCATCTCGTTGCGCCATTTGTTGCCCTCGTTGGCCCCGCAGATGCCGCGCAGATAGTGCAGTCCGCCCAGGATCTCGGCCAGCCGCTGCAAGTCGCCGTCAAACGGCGCCGCCACGTCCTGGGCCCGGACGGACCCGGCGGCGCAGGCGAGAATCAGGGCAAAAATGGCCAGAAATCGCGTGGACATCGGCGGCTGTATGCCCCCTTGGGGCGGTGGACGCAAGGCGGAGCCGCGCCGGCGCTGTGCGGAGAGGTATCGGCTATTCGCGGCGCGGTCAGGCGCCAATCAGCCGCGCGGCCGACTGGATGACCTCCTCCAGCCCCCCGGTCAGCTTCAGGTCGCCGAGGCTCGCCAGGGCGTCCGGCGCGATCCAGCGGTATTCGTCGAGCTCATCGTTCAAGGCCGGTTCCCTGGCCGTCCAGCGGGCGGCAAAGGACATGATCAAATAATGGCCGGCGCCGGCCGCGGCCGGCAGCACCTCGCGCCAGCCGGCGAGGCCAATGATCTCGATACGAAGGCCGGTTTCCTCGTCGACCTCGCGGCTCAGGGCCTGATGCAGCGATTCGCCGAATTCGACCCGGCCGCCTGGAAGCGAATAGAACCCCTTGGCGGGCGAGCGGGCGCGGCGGACCAGCAGCACCTTGCCGTCGCGGAAAATGGCCGCGCTGACCGCAAGCTGGGGGTGGCTGGGCTGGACGATCGCGGCCAATCTTTTCACCTATCCGGCCGAGTTCGCCATGATGGTATCGACGTCGGCTTCCGCGCCGCCATTGATGATGCCGCCGCAGGCTGCGATCAACGGCTTGACCCAGAGCGTGGCCTGCTCGGCGAGGCGGACGCGGGTCGTGTCCTTCTCGACTTCGCGCATGGCCGAGCCGACCGCGGTCAGGATCGAGGTCATGGTGTCCGTGATGTGGTCGAACTGGGCGCGCACGTTGGGATCGGCCTTCTCATAGGCCTCGATCGCCAAATCCCGCGCCTTGAAATTCGACGCCGTGAAATGCTCGGCATAGGACAGCGGCGACCAGGTCAAAAAATCTTCCGCGCATTCGGGCATGTCCGGGACCATTTCGAGCAGCATCACGGCTTCATTGAAATGGTTGAGATAGTCGGTGGCAAGCCCGGTCCGCGGGTTGATATTGGCGACACGCAGCCGCTCGGCCCAGGCCTCAGCCTCGGGGCCCGTCTGTACATGCGTCCGCGCGGGTTGGGAGGCCGTTGAGCTCATCTGCCGCAGTGTTAACGTTCGGGGTTAAAAGGACCTGAACGGACCCTATATAGACGCCCAGGCATGTGTGGACGCTTCGTCATAACTTCGGCCCCCGCGGCTTTGCGGCAATTGTTCGGCTATGTCGAACAGCCGAATTTCCCGCCCCGGTACAATGTCGCCCCGACACAACCAATTCCGGTGGTATTGGTCGAGAACGGCGCTCGCCATTTCCGCCTGATGCGATGGGGGCTGTTGCCGGCCTGGGTCAAGGATCCGCGCGGATTTACGCTCCTGATCAACGCCCGCTCGGAGACCGTGCTGGAGAAGCCTGCCTTCAAGAAGGCGATTCGCCGCCGGCGCGGCGTGATTCCGGCCGATGGCTATTACGAGTGGAAGACGGAAGGCGGCCGCAAGCAGCCGTTCTTCATCCGTCGCGCCGACGGCGAACCGCTCGGTTTTGCCGCAGTGTTCGAGACCTGGGTCGGGCCGAATGGCGAGGAACTCGACACGGTCGCGATCGTCACGGCGGCAGCAGGCGAGGACCTCGCCGCGCTGCATGACCGCGTGCCCGTCACCATCAGCCCGCGCGATTTCGAGCGCTGGCTCGACATTAAAGGCGACGAGGTCGACGCGATCCTGCCGCTGATGACCGCGCCGCGCATCGGCGAATTCGCCTGGCACCCCGTCTCCACCCGCGTCAACCGCGTCGCCAATGACGACGAGCAGCTCGTGCTGCCGATCAGCGCGGAGGAGATGGAGGCGGAGGCAGAGGCGGTGAAGCCGAAGAAGGTGCGGAAGGCCTCCGCTGCGTCTGCCGATGACGGGCAGGGGTCGTTGTTCTAGCTGCGGTGCCGTAAGTGCCGGGTGGGTAAAGGCGCAACGCGCCATGCCCATCATCTCTCCCGTTACGCGATAAGCAATGGTGGGCACGCTTCGCTTTGCCCACCCGGCAGCGGAGTGTTTGGCGCCGCCTCAAACAATCTCCCTCGCCCTCAGCGCCGCAATTTCCGCCGCATCGAACCCCAGCTCGTCGAGGACCGCATCCGTATCTGCGCCCAGCTCCGGTGCCATGTGATCCAGCCGGCCGCCGCCATGGGCGAGCTTGAAGCCGCTGCCCGCGAAGCGCAGGCGGCCATAGGGCGTGTCGAGCTCCTGCATCGCGCCGCGCGCCTTGATCTGCGGATGATCGATGACCTCCTCGACCTTCCAGATGCTGGCGCAGGGTGCTCCAGCGTCTTCCAGGATCGTCTCCCATTCGCGCGCCGGCCTTGCCGCCAGCGCCTCCTCGATGATGGCGCGCAGCGCCGGCTCGTTCTCGTTGCGCGCGAACCAGTCGGCGAAGCGCGGGTCGGTGAGCGTGTCCTCGCGGCCGAGCGCGCTTATCAGCGCGCGGTACTGCTTCTCGTTGTTGACGGCGAGCAGGATGTGGCCGTCGCCGCACTTGAACAGGTTCGCGGTCGTCCGGCGGCTGACCGCCTGGTTGCCCGAGAGCTGCTGCTGATGACCGGCGACCGACCAGTCCGCGATCTGCCCGGAGAGGAACGCCAGCGTCGCCTCCAGCATGGAGACATCGATGAGCTGTCCCTTGCCGGTGCGGTCGCGCTGATACAGTGCGCTCGATACGCCAAATGCCGCCGTCGCGCCCGACAGCACGTCGCATACGGCAAAGCCGGCGCGCGTCGGCCCCGTTTCGGGGTGTCCGGTGATCGCCATGATGCCCGACAACGCCTGCATCTTGCCGTCATAGCCGGGCCGCAGGCGGTCCGGGCCGGTCTGGCCGAAGCCGGAGACCGCGCAATAGATCAGCTTTGGATTGATCGCCGACAGCGCCTCATAGCCGATACCGAGCTTGTCCATCACGCCCGGTCGAAAGTTTTCCATGACGACATCGACGCTCGCGGCGAGCTTCTTCACGATCGCGATTGCCTCCGGTTTCTGCAGATCGAGCGTCAGGCTGCGCTTGTTGCCGTTGATGGCCTGGAACGCCGGTGCTAGCCCGCGTTCGGCCCATTCGCGTGAAAGCGGCGTGCGGCGCATGTCCTCGCCCTCGCGCCGCTCGACCTTGATGACGTCCGCGCCCAACAGCGCAAGCTGGTAGCTGGCATAAGGACCGGCCAGCACTTGCGTGAAATCCAGGATCTTCACGCCCTCGAACGGTCGCGTCACGTCGCTCTCCCCTTTTGATTGTCGTTATCGGAGGACGTCAGGCGGCGCGGTTGCCGCGCGCGATCTCCTTCTGCTTGTCGAATTCGGCGCGGCGGCGGGCGAGCTCTTCCGGCGAAAGCTGCGCGATATTGTTGTAGTCGAGCTTCCAGGAGGCGTCCTCGCTCCAGCGCAGCGGCGACTGCATCGTCGTTTGCGGGCCGCTCGCGGTCTCCAGCAGCCGCAAGGCGAGCTCCAGCGTCCGCGCCTGCGAGGCGACGTCATGCGGCTTGCCGGCGGAATTGCCGAGTGGGAAGTCGCTGAACAAGAAGCGCGGCACCGCCGCGTGCTCGATGATGTCCTTGGCGCAGCCCATGATCACGGTGGGAATGCCGTTGGCTTCAAGATGCCGCGCCACCAGCGCCGTGGTCTGGTGGCAGACCGGGCAGTTCGGCACCAGCACCGCGGCGTCGACCTTGTCCGCGAGGCAGCGTGCCAGGATCTCCGGCGCGTCGGTGTCGAGCGTGACGCGATGGCTGCGGTTGGTCGGCGCGCCGAAGAAGCGCGGGGCGACCTCGCCGATCCGCCCGGCGGCGGACGCCTGCAACAGCTGCGGCAGTGGAAACCAGGTGCCGTTGTCGGTGGCGCTCGTGTGCTTGCGGTCGTAGCCGATGTGCGAGATGCGAAGGTCGTGCTGCCTGGACGTGTCGCCGTCATAGACCTGGTAGAACTTCGCGCTGCCGTTATACGCCGCGCCCGGCCCCTGGTCGCCCTTGGCGGGATCGTAGGGCGCAGCGGTCGTGACGATGGTCACGCGCGACTCTGCCAGCTTCTTCTTCAGCGGCTGGAACGGCGCCGAGGTGTGATGCGCCCAGCGATACGGCGTGGTGTAGCCGATCGCCGCGTAATACTCCCGCGTGCGCTGCATGTAGGGGACGGGGGAATCGTAGTCGGGCGCAAAGCCGAATTCATCGTCGCGCGGAGCGGACATGGACGCGTCTCCTGGTTCTTGGTTGGCGCCAGACTAGAGATAGTTTTGGAGCAGCTCAACGGGGGGGTAGGTCGGCGCAGGACAGAATTGCAATGGACGATGAAGCCGCGCGAACGGTGCCACCTGCCCGCCCCTGGCGGGGCTCTGGAGGCTTGGGGTAAGAGTGGCGTGCTCGCTCTACCCCCTTCTCACACTGGCTCCGCCATCGACCGGCAGTGTCACGCCCGTAATGAAATTCGCCTCATCGGACGCCAAAAACAGTGCTGCGTTCGCCACATCCCATCCGGTGCCCATCTTCCTGCGTAGCGGCACCTTGCTGTCGCGCTCGGCTTCGACCTCGGCGCGGGTCTTGTGCCATTCGCGGGCGCGGGTATCGACTGCCATCGGCGTGTTCATCAGGCCGGGCAGGATGACGTTGGCGCGAATGCCGTATTCGGCGTTCTGGTAGGCGAGCTGTTCGGTGAAGGCGATCATCGCCGACTTCGTCGCCTTGTAGGCGACGTAAGGGTAGGTCGTGATCGCCGCCATCGAGGAGATGTTGATGATGGCGCCGCCGCCTTGCGCGCGCATGATCGGGATCACTTCCTTCGCGGCGAGAATGCAGCTCTTCAGATTGATGGCGACGACGCGGTCGAATGCCTCCTCGGTCAATTGCAGCAGTTCGGCATCGCCGCCGGCGAGGCTGACGCCGACATTGTTGTGCAGCACGTCGATCCGGCCCCAGCGCGACTGCGCGTCGGCAACCATCGCCTTGATGTCGGCAGCTTTGGTCACGTCGGCCTTGAAGGCCGCGGCGGTGCCATGTTTCGCAGTGATCATTGCCACCGTTTCCTGCGCCGATTCCAGATGATGGTCGACGCACAAGACCTTCGCGCTCTCGCGCGCAAAGGTCAGCGCGGTGGCGCGGCCGTTGCCCATGCCTTCGCCGGGGCTTTGCCCGGCCCCGACGACGATCGCGACCTTGTCCTTCAAGCGCATCTCAGTTCACTCCCGGGCAACATTTTCGTGCAGATTAGCAATCGTCCCGACCGGAGAGAAGGGCGTGGCTCCCGCGTTCATGTCATTGACATCGCATGGAATTGCATGTTGCGGCCGGTCCATCGCGCACGGCTGGCCCTTGCAGTCCAGGAACCGTTCCGAGATTGCAGCGTTTGCCGCCCGAGCCTTTCCCGCGCTAGGCTCAGTTCCGGGGCTTCCCAACCGCCAGTGGCTTGCCGATGAATCTGCTCGATCCGCAAGGGCCCGTGGCTGCGGCCAACAGCACCATTTTGGTCGATTCCATCTTCATCATGCTGGTGATCGTGGTGCCGACCATCATCGCGATTCTCGGTTTCGCGTTCTGGTTTCGCGCCTCCAATCCGCGCGCGCGGTTTCAGCCCCAGTTCGTCTATTCCGGCCGCGTCGAAATGGTGGTGTGGGCAATCCCTGCACTCACGGTCATCCTGCTCGGCGGCGTCGCCTGGATCGGTTCGCACCAGCTCGATCCGGCCGCGCCGGTGCCGGGCACCGGAAGCCCGGTGCGGATCCAGGCCGTTTCGCTCGACTGGAAATGGCTCTTCATCTATCCGGACCAGCGCATCGCCACCGTCAACACGTTGACCGTGCCCGCCGGCGCCGAGCTGAATTTCCAGCTGACATCGTCGAGCGTGATGAACACGTTTTTTATCCCGCAGCTCGGCAGCATGATCTACACCATGAACGGCATGGTGACGAAGCTGAACCTGCGCGCCGACAATGAAGGCAAGCTCCAGGGTCTGTCCGCGCATTTCTCCGGCGACGGTTTCCCCGACATGATGTTCGACGTCAACGTCATCTCGCCGCTCGCGTTTCCGGAGTGGGTGGCGAACACCGCGAAGACGGATGCGGTGCTGAACGCGGACAGCTACAAGAAGCTGATGCAGCAAGGCATCGAGAAGGGCCGACCTGTCTACCGTCTGGACGATCCCCGGCTGTTCGACCTGATCGCGACCCAGCACATTCCGCCGGGGCCAGGGCCGGAGCTCGCATCCGAGGCGGGCCGGTCGCACAGTGGAGGCCATGATGCTCGGTAAGCTCGATTGGTCCGCGATTCCGTTCGATCAGCCGATTCCGCTCGTCGCCGGCGCGATGGTGCTGGTCGCAATCCTCGGCGTTTTGACGTGGGTCGTGGTGAAGGGACATCTGCCCTATCTCTGGAGCGAATGGATCACCAGCGTCGATCACAAGCGCATCGGCGTCATGTACATCCTGCTCGCCTCGGTGATGCTGCTGCGCGGCGGCAGCGATGCCATCATGATGCGGATCCAGCAGGCGGTGGCGTATCAGTCTCAGGGCTATCTGCCGCCGGAACACTACAACCAGATCTTTTCGGCGCACGGCACCATCATGATCTTCTTCGTGGCGATGCCGTTCGTGATCGGCCTGATGAACCTGGTCGTGCCGCTCCAGCTCGGCGTGCGCGACGTTGCGTTCCCGACGCTCAATTCGGTCGGCTTCTGGCTGACTGCGACCGGCGCACTGCTGGTCAACGTCTCGCTCGTGGTCGGCGAGTTCGCGCGCACCGGCTGGCTCGCCTTTCCGCCGCTGTCGGAACTGTCCTATTCGCCCGGCGTCGGCGTCGACTATTACGCCTGGTCGCTCCAGATCTCCGGCGTCGGCACGCTGGTGGCCGGCATCAATCTCGTCACCACGGTGCTGAAGCTGCGCACGAAGGGCATGAACTATCTGCGCATGCCGATGTTCTGCTGGACCACGCTGGCCTCGAACCTGCTCATCGTTGCGGCCTTTCCGATCCTCACCGCCACGCTCGCGATGCTGCTGCTCGATCGCTATCTCGGCTTCCATTTCTTCACCAACGAGGCTGGCGGCAACGTCATGATGTTCATGAACCTGATCTGGGCCTGGGGACATCCGGAGGTCTACATCCTGGTGCTGCCGGCCTTCGGCGTCTTCTCGGAGGTGGTCTCGACCTTTTCCGGCAAGGCGCTGTTCGGCTACCGCTCCATGGTGCTCGCGACCATGGCGATCTGCGTCATTTCGTTCATGGTCTGGCTGCACCATTTCTTCACGATGGGGGCAGGGCCGGATGTGAATGCTATCTTCGGCATCGCCAGCATGATCATCGCGGTGCCGACCGGGGTGAAGATCTACAACTGGCTGTTCACGATGTATGGCGGCCGCATCCGTTTTGCGACGCCGATGTTGTGGTCGGTCGGCTTCATGGTCACCTTCATCATCGGCGGATTGACGGGCGTCCTCGTCGCGGTGCCACCGGCCGACTTCATGCTCCACAACAGCATGTTCCTGGTCGCGCACTTCCACAACGTCATCATCGGCGGCGTGCTGTTCGGCGCCTTCGCCGGCTTCGAATACTGGTTTCCGAAGGCGTTCGGCTTCCGCCTCGACGAGCGCTGGGGCAAGGCCGCGTTCTGGTTCACCTTTCTCGGCTTCTACGTCACCTTCATGCCGCTCTACATCGCCGGCATGCTCGGCATGACCAGGCGCATGCAGCACTATGACGTCGCGGCCTGGCGGCCCTGGATGATCGTTGCGGCAGTCGGCATGGCCGTGCTGACGATCGGGGTGATCTGCCAGATCATGCAGCTCGTGATCAGCATCCGCAACCGCGAGGCGCTGCGTGATCGCACCGGCGATCCCTGGGACGGGCGCTCGCTGGAATGGGCGACCTCGTCGCCGCCGCCGGTGTTCAATTTCGCGTTCAATCCGGATGTGCGCGGCGAGGATGCTTATTGGGAGATGAAGGCGCATGCCCGGCAGCAATCGTTCGAGCATGAAGAGCTCGAATATCAGGACATCGAGATGCCGCGCAATTCTCCCACCGGCTTCGTCTGCGCGTTCTTCGCCGCCATCATGGGCTTTGCGCTGATCTGGCACATCTGGTGGATGGTGATCCTGGGGGGTATCGGCGCGTTCGCGACCTTCGTCGTGTTCGCCTGGCGCGACCATGACGAATACGTCATCCCGGCCGAGGAGGTCGCCCGCATCGACCGCATCAATATCGAGGAACGGCGCAGCCTCGTCAGCATGGCGGGAGCAGTCTGATGGCGATGACCGCGACTGCCGACCACGCCCGTGCCGATCCCCATCAAATCGGCGTCGTCGTCGAGCATCCCGGGCCGGCGCCGAAGCGGATCGTGACCGCCTACGGCTTCTGGGTCTTCCTGCTCTCCGACATCGTGATGTTCTCCTGCTTCTTCGCGGCCTATGCGGTGCTGTCCGGCCAGACTGCCGGCGGCCCCAAGGGGGCGGAGATCTTCGAGCAGAGGAATGTCGCGATCGAGACGGTCTGCCTGCTGCTATCGAGCTTCACCTGCGGAATGGCCAGCATCGCCGCCGACGTGCGCAACCGGTTCTGGTTCTATCTCGGCATGACCGTCACCTGCGTGCTCGGGCTCATATTCCTCGCGATCGAGTTCCGCGAATTCGCCGATCTTGTCGCCCGCGGCTACGGTCCGTCGCGCAGTGCGTTCCTGACCGCATTCTTCTCGCTGGTCGGCTGCCACGGTCTGCATGTTTCCGCCGGCGTGCTCTGGCTGCTGACCATGATGGCCCAGGTCTTCGCCAAGGGATTTCGTGCCGACGTGTTGCGGAGGATGATGTGCTTTGCGCTGTTCTGGCATGCACTCGACATCATCTGGGTCGGGGTGTTCTCCGTCGTCTACCTGCTTGGAGGTGCCCCATGAGCGATCAGACGCACGTGCCGGCCGGGCACGATCTCGCACCGGGCGAGGAAGAGCAACATAGTGTCGGCACGAGGATCCTCGGTTACGTCGTCGGGCTCGCGCTTGCGCTGCTGCTGACGGCGACGTCGTTCTTCATCGCCGGCACCGATCTGGTCTGGCAGCCCTCGATTCCCGTCGCGCTGATCGTGCTTGCGATCGCACAGATGGGTGTGCATCTCGTATTCTTCCTGCACATCACCACGGGCCCCGACAACACCAACAACGTGCTGGCGCTCGCCTTCGGGTTGCTGGTCGTCTTCCTGGTGGTGGGCGGGACGGTCTGGATCATGGCGCATCTCAACGCGAACATGCCGCCGATGGACCAGATCATGCGGATGCAGTGATGACGCGCAACGATCGTATCAAGGCGTCACGGTGCATTCGGAGGGCTGACGTTCCCATGGCGTCACAGCTTGTCCCGGGCACGACGCCTCGGCTTGCACAGCGGTGCATAGAAAAGAAGGCCGCTTGTTCGTGACAAGCGGCCAAGTCAAGGGAGGAAACGCCCGAGCAAAGACAATCGGGCCGGAGCCGGATTGTTGCCAAGGAAACGCTCGCGCAAGGCGCTCGCGTATCCTTACAAATGCAGCAACTGCCGATGGAGTTCAATTCCGGATCAATACGGTAGCCGAAATACTACTCACGGCTGTGTGAATCCGCCCATTCACTTTGGCCGGCGGCAATTATAGGCCTTGCGGAACCCGGCCGCCTGGGCGTCGTCCTCCGAGCAGAACCAGCGGTCGGGCTTGGTTATCGCGGGATAGCTCGGGCAGCCGCGCAGATGATAGATGCCGATATTGCCGGTGACGCGGGCGCGCGCCGCAAGCTTCCCTTTGATGCTGCAGCTGGGCGGCATCGGCAGTTCCTCCGGAAACAGCACGGCGCGGATTTCCTTGTCACGGTCCGGGCGGCAGGCGGCCCCCAGGAGCGCGCCGTCCTTCTTGCCGCTCCGGAAATCTTGCGGTGCAACAAAGCAACCTTTCCAGATCCCGGCCGCCGCCGTCTTGGCTTCGGTGGCCGCCGGCTTGAAGTTGGCCTTGATCGGCTCGCGAGCGAGGGCAAAGCCGAGCTTGATCAGTTGCTCGTTCAGGCTAGCCTTGTCGCCCTCGGCAGTGCAGATCGCGCGGTGCCGCTTGCCGAAGCTCTTTTCCGGGCCGACATCGTCGCAACGTACGGTGCGCTTGTTGATCAGCTTCGCCAGCTGGTCGCGGGCCTCGATGCCGCAGGTCCAGGCATCGGCGTGATCGTCGATGCAGATCTGATCCAGCTCGGGTGCATCGACGCCGTCCAGCCGATAGGTCACGTCGCCGAACTGGATCGAGTTGCCGTCACGGACCGTCGCGGCGCCGGTCAGCGCGGAGACTGGCCCGGACGAGGCCAGAAATCCGGGCAAGGCGAGAAACGAAACGAGCGCAAGAGCGCGGGCGGTGGCAAAGAAATTTCGGGAGGACATACGGTCTCGCTATCGATGGCTCGTGCGCCTCGTTCCTAGCATCCGGATGTGGCGATACCAATGGTCTGCACCCTGCGAAGTGCGACATTCCGGCCTCGCGGCTTTACTCGGCCGTCGCTCTGACCCTATCGTTCGCCGGCCTCGCTGACCGCGAAAGGCAGAATCGCCCGGAAAGCGGCGAGGGGGAGGACAAGGTTACGATGAAAGACCCCGTGGACGTCCTGATCATCGGCGCCGGCGCTTCAGGCGCAGCGGTGGCGTGGTCGCTGGCCGAGACCAAGATGCACATCCTCTGCCTGGAGCAGGGCGGCTGGATGAACCCGGCGGAATATCCCAGCACGGGGCGGGATTGGGAGGCCAAGTTCTACGGGGAATGGTCGTCGAGTCCGAACGTCCGCGGCCGGCCTGAAGACTACCCGATCAACGACGACAATTCCCCGATCAAGGTGGTGAACTACAACGCCGTCGGCGGCTCGACCGTGATGTACACCGCGCACTGGCCGCGGCTGCATCCCTCCGATTTCAAGGTGAAGACGCTCGACGGCGTCGCCGACGACTGGCCGATCGACTACGATGCGCTGACCCCGTTCTTCGAAGAGAATGACCGCATGATGGGCACGTCCGGCCTGTCGGGCGATCCACTCTCGCCGCTGACGCATCCGCCGATGCCGCAGCAGCCGCTCGGATTGTCCGGCGCCATCATCGGCAAGGCCATGAACAAGCTCGGCTGGCACTGGTGGCCGTCGGACACGACGGTCGCGACCATGGACTATGAGGGCCGGGCGCGCTGCATCAACCTCGGCCATTGTACGCCGGCCTGCGCGCAGGGCGCGAAGTCATCCACCGACATCACCTATTGGCCGCATGCGATCCGCGCCGGCGTCGAGCTGCGCACCCATTGCCGGGTGCGGGAGATCACCACCGACGAGAACGGCATGGCTTCGGGCGTGGTCTATTACGACAAGGACGGCGTCGAGCAGTTTCAGCCCGCGCACGTCGTCATCATCGCCTGCAACGGGGTCGGCACGCCGCGGCTGCTTTTGAACTCCGCATCCGGCCGCTTCCCCAATGGCCTTGCCAATTCGTCCGGCCTCGTGGGCAAGAACCTGATGTTCCATCCCTATGCGCAAATCTATGGATTTGTGAAGGAGCCGACCGACAGCAACCGCGCGCCGCCGACCTGCCTGTGGAGCAAGGAATTTTACGACACCGACCTGTCGCGCGGCTTCGTGCGCGGCTACGGCATCCAGTTCGGCCGCGGCGCGGGGCCGGTGTTCGAGGCGGTCGCGAGCGAGCAGAAAGGCATTCTGCCATGGGGCGCCGACCATCATCGCGTATTCCGCAAGCTCAACGGTCATCGGCTCGCGGTGTCGGCAATCTGCGAGGATCTACCCGAGGAGCACAACCGCGTCACGCTCGATCCCGTGCTGAAGGACGGTCACGGAATCCCTGCGCCCAAGATCGACTATACGATCAGCGAGAACAGCCGGAAAATGATGGAGCACGGGTTGGCGCGCGGCCGGGAGGTTCTCGAGACCGCCGGCGCGACAGACATCTGCATCAACAATCCGATCCCCTGGGGCGGCTGGCACCTGCTCGGCACCGCGCGCATGGGCACCGACCCCGAACGTTCCGTGGTCAACGAATGGGGCCGCTCGCACGACGTGAAGAACCTCTTCATCGTCGACGGCAGCATCTTCGTCACCTCGGGCGGCGTGAACCCGACGTCAACCATCCAGGCCCTCGCGCTCTACATCGCCGACCAGATGAAGCAGCGCCTCGCCAATTTGTTCGATTGAGATCGTCATGACCGCAGACAATCAACTGACACGCAGGCAACGAGACGACCTTCGCGTCGTCGCCGGAATGATTATTTCCGCCAGCGACGAGTACAAGGTGCCCGGCGCCGACGATGCTGCGATCCAGGCCGATATCCAGGCGACGCTCGGCCGCGACTCCAAGCTGGTGGTAGCGGCGCTGGAGCATTTGGCGCGGCTGGCGGGAGGGCCGCTGGCCGAGCTCGATGCCGGGCGGCGCGATGCCGTGGCGCAAGAGTTCCGCAAGCACGGCGGTGTCGCCGCGGCAACGCTCGTCCGCGTGGTCCTCCAATGCTACTACCGCGACGACCGCGTGCTGCGCTCGCTTGGGCTGGAGCCGCGCGCACCGTTCCCCAAGGGGCATGTGCTGCCGGACGGCGACTGGTCGCTGCTCGACCCGGTCAAGGCGCGGGCGGGCACGCTGCGGCGGGCGACCTAGCCATCTGGGGCAGTCCAGCCCAGCGCTCCAGGCGGGCACCTTGCGCGGCAGGGAGCAGGCCACCATCTGTGTGAGCCTCAAGGACTCTTGCCATGTTGGACTTCACCTCAGATATCGTCGATGACGCATCGTCATCGCGAACGACACCATCTGCCCCTGTCGACGACGGGGCCCTGCTGGACGCCTATTCCAATGCGGTGATCGACGTGACCGACCGTGTCGGTCCCGCGGTCGTGCGCGTCGAGACCGGGCCGAAGGTGCCGAACGGCCGCGAGCGCGGCGGGCTCGGCTCGGGCATCGTGATCTCGCCGGATGGACTCGTGCTCACCAATAGCCACGTGGTCGGCACTTCGAAGGAGATTCGGCTGCGCGACGTCGAGGGTCATGTCGGCGACGCGCAGGTGCTCGGCGTCGATCCCGACACGGATCTTGCGCTCCTGCGCGCCAACGGCGTGCGCCACTTGCCCTATGCCGCGCTCGGCAACTCCAAGAGCCTTCGGCGTGGCCAGCTGGTGATCGCGATCGGCAATCCGCTCGGGTTCGAATCGACCGTGACGGCCGGCGTGGTCTCCGCGCTGGGGCGCTCGATCCGTTCCGTCAGCGGGCGCACCATCGAGGACGTGATCCAGACCGATGCCGCGCTCAATCCCGGCAATTCGGGCGGGCCGCTGGTGTCGTCGAATGCCGAGGTGATCGGCATCAATACCGCCATCATCAACGGCGCGCAAGGCATCTGCTTTGCGGTTGCCAGCAACACCGCGCAATTCGTGCTGTCGGAGATCATCCGCCACGGCTATGTCCGCCGCGCCTATATCGGCGTTGCCGGCCAGACCGCACCGGTCCCGCGCCGGCACGCGGTGCTGGCCGGCATCGACAACAAGATGGGCGCGCTCTTGATGCAGATCGAGCCGGATGGACCTGCGGCCAAGGCGGGCCTGTTGCCTGGCGACGTCGTGATCAGGCTCGACGGCGTCGAGATCAACGGCGTCGATGATCTGATCCGCGTGCTCGACCGCGACCGGATCGGCCGGCGGCTTGCCATGGACGTGTTGCGGCTCGGCCGGCTGCGGGCGATCGATATCGATCCGATCGAGCGCAAGAAGGCGCGCTAGCTGCGAGCCCGGGGGCGCGGTATGACGGCGTCATGCCTCGCTCACGGAACCTTGCCGCATGATGCCGGCGCACGAGACCTACGACGTCATTGTCATCGGGGCCGGTGCCGGTGGCATGACGGCGGCGGCCGTCGCCGCCGCTGAAGGCCTGCGCGTGCTGGTGATCGAGAAGACCGCCTTCGTCGGCGGCACCACTGCCTGGTCCGGCGGCATGATCTGGATTCCCGCCAATGCCAAGATGGAGGCGGGGTTGTCGGACAGTATCACGGACGCAGTTCAGTATCTGTCGAGCACGGTGCCTGAGCCCGCCAATGCCGGCCTGCGCGCCGCCTTCCTCGCGCGCGGACCGGAGGCGATCGGCTATCTCGAAGCCAACACCGAGGTGCGGCTCCAGCCGGTGAAGGACTATCCGGACTATTATCCGGAACGGCTGGGCGCGACGCGCGGCGGCCGCGTGCTGGAGCCGGCTGCTTTCGACGGCGTCTGGCTGGGGAAGAG
>NZ_AJQE01000340.1 GCF_000261685.1 Bradyrhizobium genomosp. I (2014)
CCGCCGGAGTGCCCGCGGTTCGGCGGGATGATGGTCAACCGCCTCGACATTTCGCATCTAGGCCGGATCGGAACGTCGCTGCGCTCGACCTTGCGTGCGGCGCAGTTGTTTTCTTCGTATGCGTGGCAACGCTTGCGATCGCCGCACGGCACGATACTGCATCCCGGCAATGCGCTCGCCGCGCAGCTGTATGCCACGCTGCTGGCGCGGCGGGTCGAGATCCTCTTCAGCGCCGGTGTCGAGGACTTGTCGATGCGGGACGAGCATGTCGCCGGTGTGGTGATCCGCCACGGCGCCCGCGACCGCCTGATCGCGGCGCGCCGCGGCGTGGTGCTCGCGACTGGTGGCTTCTCGTACGATGCCAGCTTGCGCCAACGCTTCTTCCCGGCCGGGGCAGGCTTCATCTCAGCAGCCTGTGCGTCGGGTACGGGCGACGGGATTCGGCTCGCGATTGCGGCCGGTGCAGCGCTCAATACCGACGCGACGAGCGCCGCCTATTGGGTCCCGGTCTCGCTGTTCCGCCGCACCGATGGCAGCCGCGGCGTGTTCCCGCACATGGTGACCGACCGCGCCAAGCCCGGCGTGATCGCCGTCAATGCGGCCGGCAGGCGTTTCGTCAACGAGGCGCTGTCCTACCACGAGTTCGTGCTCGCAATGTTCCGCGATGGCAATGGTGAGCCGGATCTTCCATTTTACTTGATCTGCGACCGCGATTTCCTGTGGAGCTATGGCCTCGGCCGTATCAAGCCGTTCACACGCCGTGTCCGGCGCTATGTCGCAAGCGGCGAACTGATCCGGGCCCCTGACGTTGCACAGCTGGCGGCGAAGATCGGCATCAAGCCGTCTACGCTCTCGGCCACGATTGCGGCCTATAACGCCGATGCGAAGGAGGGGCGCGATCCCGAATTCGGTCGCGGCAGCACCACCTATCAGCGCCACCTCGGCGATGCCACACTCAGGCCCAATCCTTGCGTCGCGCCGATCGTCCGCGCGCCGTTCTTCGCGCTGCGCATCTATCCGGCGGATCTCGGCACAGCCATCGGCATGACGGTGGATGCGCAGGCGCGGGTGCTGCGCAAGGATGGCACGCCGATCGCGGGCCTCTATGCCTGCGGCAACGACATGGCCTCGATCATGAACGGCAATTGTCCGGGTCCGGGCATCACCCTCGGGCCGGCGCTGACGTTCGGGTACATCGCGGGGCGGCATCTTGCTGAGGGGAGCGTGGCGGCGTCGGGTGCCACGAAAGCATCTGCCTGACTGTCGTCTCCTCTGTCTCCACAATTTCCGTCATTGCGAGCGAAGCGAAGCAATCCAGGCTGTCTCTTCGGCGGGATTCTGGATTGCTTCGTCGCGCAAGGGCTCCTCGCAATGACGACGAGAAGCCTTCGCCCTTCTAACGGTTACTCCGCTGCTGCTGCAAAGCGGCTGTTTTCCAGCTCCGCTTCCAGCCGCGCCGTCTCGGCCGCCGCCAGCTTGATGTTGGCTTCCTTGACATGGCCGAAGCCGCGGATCGTTTCCGGCACACGCGCGAGCCGTGCGAGCAGCGGGATCTGCTCCGCCTTCAGCCCGGCGATCCGCTGATCGATCATGCCAAGATAATCCGCGATCAGCTTCCGCTCGGTCCGGCGCTCCTCGGTGCGGCCGAACGGATCGAACAGGCCGCCGCGCAGGAACTTGAGCTTTGCGAGAACGCGGAAGGCATGGATCATCCAGCCGCCGAATTCCTGTTTCTGGAGCCGACCCGTCACCTTGTCGCGCTGCGCGAAGATCGGCGGGGCGAGGTGGTACTTCAACGTGAAGTCCCCGTCGAACTTTTCCGACACCTTCCTGGCAAAGCTGCCGTCGGTGTAGAGTCGTGCGACCTCGTATTCGTCCTTGTAGGACATCAGCTTGAACAGGTTCTTCGCGATGGCCTCGGTCAGCTCCGTGGATGCGGGCGAGGCTGCGCTCTCCGCCTCACGTACCTTGGCAACGGCCGCAAGGTAACGATCGGCATACGCCCTGTCCTGATAGGCGGTCAAAAACTCCACGCGGGTCGCGATGATGTCGTCGAGCGACTTCGTCGGCGCGGACGCCCGGTTCTTGAACTGCAGCACGCTGCGCACCCACGACATGTCGTGGGCGGCGAGCCGCCCCCAGGTGAAGGCGAGCTTGTTCATCTCGATCGCGGCGCCGTTGATCTCGATGGCGCGGAGCAGGGCCTCCAGCGACAGCGGGATCGCGCCCTTCTGGAAAGCGAAGCCGAGCATGAAGGGGTTGGTCGCGATGCTGTCGCCCATCAGCGCCGCGGCAATGCCCCTGGCGTCGATGATGTCGAGGTTCTTGTCGCCGATGGCGTCGCGCAGCACGGTCTGCATCGTGCCCATCTCGAAGTCGAGATCGGGGTTTTGCACGAAGCTCGCGGTCGGCTGCAGGTCGGCGTTGATGTAGGCCTTGGTCACGCCGCGCTCGGCGCGGCTAAGCGCGGAGGGACCTGCCGAGACGATCATGTCGCAGCCGAGGATGACGTCGGCGCCGCCGGTGGTGATGCGGACCGCGGAGATGTCCTCCGGCCTCTGTGCGATGCGGACATGGCTCATCACGGCGCCGTTCTTCTGCGACAGGCCGGTGAAGTCGAGCGCCGAGCAGCCGCGGCCGTCGACATGGGCGGCCATGCCGAGCAGCGCGCCGATGGTAATGACACCGGTGCCGCCGATGCCGGTGACGAGGATGTTGTAGGGGCCGTCGAGCTCGCGCGCGGGCGGCAGCGGCAGATCGGCGAACAGCTGGCCGGAATCGACCGCCGAGGTCTTCATCCGCTTCAGCGTGCCGCCATGCACGGTGACGAAGCTCGGGCAGAAGCCCTCGACGCAGGAAAAGTCCTTGTTGCAGTTCGACTGGTCGATCTGGCGCTTGCGGCCGAACTCGGTCTCCAGCGGCTGCACCGAGACGCAGTTCGAGGCCTGCGAGCAGTCGCCGCAGCCTTCGCAGACCAGCTCGTTGATGAAGGCGCGCTTGGCGGGATCAGGATACAGCCCGCGCTTGCGGCGGCGGCGCTTCTCGGCGGCGCAGGTCTGGTCGTAGATGATGACGGTGAGGCCCTTGATGTCGCGCAGCTCGCGCTGCACGGCGTCGAGCTCGCGGCGGTGATGGACGGTCGCGCCCTGCGGGAAGTAATTCCCGGCAGGATACTTCGTGGGATCGTCCGAGACGATTGCGAGCCGCTTGACGCCTTCAGACCAGACCTGATGCGCGATCTGCGCGACGTTGAAGGCGCCTTCAGCCGGCTGGCCGCCGGTCATGGCGACGGCGTCGTTGTAGAGGATCTTGTAGGTAATGTTGATGCCCGCGGCCGATGCCGCTCGAAGCGCGAGAAGCCCGGAATGGGTGTAGGTGCCGTCGCCGAGGTTCTGGAAGATGTGCTTCTCGGTGGTGAAGGGCGACTGGCCGATCCAGTTCACGCCCTCGGCGCCCATATGCGAGATCAGATCGGTGCGGCGGGTCGGCATGCTCAGGGCCATGCCGTGACAGCCGATGCCGGCCATGGCGCGGCTTCCTTCGGGCACGCGCGTCGAGGTGTTGTGCGGGCAGCCCGAGCAGAAGAACGGCGTGCGCGCGAGCTTGATCGGCGCGCTGGTGGTGACGGGGTGGTCGAACGCCTCGAGCCGGGCAAGGCGCTGTTCCAGAACCGGGCTGTGATGGCCGAGCTTGCGCAGGCGAGCGACGAGCGCGGACGCGACGATGGTCGGCGTCAGTTCGCCCTCGCTCGGCAGCAGCGGCGCGCCGCGCTCGTCGCGCTTGCCCGTGACGGTCGGGCGCCGGGACGCATCGATATTGTAGAGGATGCGCATCAGCTGGTCTTCGATGAAGCCGCGCTTCTCCTCGACCACCAGTACATCTTGAAGACCTTCGGCGAAACGCCTGGCGCCGCTTTCCTCCAGCGGCCAGGTCAGCGCGACCTTGTAGATGCGAAGGCCGAGATCCTGCGCGTCCTTGTCGGTGATCCCGAGGTCAGCGAGCGCCTGCCGCAGATCGAGATAGGCCTTGCCGGTCGCAACGATGCCGAGCCGCGCCGGCCTGGAATCGAGCACGATGCGGTCGAGCTGGTTGGCGCGGGCAAAGGCCTGCACCGCTTCCATCTTCGGGCCGAACAGGCGCTTCTCGGCTTCGAGCGGTGGATCGGGCCAGCGGATGTTGAGGCCGCCGGGCGGCATCTCGAAGTCGTCGGGCAGCCTGATCTGGATACGTTCAGGATCGCTATAGATCGACGCGGAGCTCTCGACGGTCTCGCTGATCGCCTTGAAGCCGACCCAGCAGCCGGAGAAACGCGACAGCGCAAAGCCATAGAGGCCGAGGTCGAGATAGTCCTGCAGCGTTGCCGGATTGATCACGGGGATCAGCGCCGCCGCGAACACCTGCTCGCTCTGATGCGCCAAGGTCGAGGACTGGCAGCCATGGTCGTCGCCGGCGAGCGCCAGCACGCCGCCATTGAGCGAAGTGCCGGCCGCGTTGGCATGCTTGAGCGCATCGACCGAGCGATCGACACCGGGGCCCTTGCCATACCAGATGCCGAACACGCCATCGACCTTGGCGCCGGGAAACAGGCCAACCTGCTGGCTGCCCCACACGGCGGTTGCAGCCAAGTCCTCGTTCAGGCCGGGCACGAAGGCGATGTCGTGCTGCTGGAGGTACGACTTCGCCCGCCACAGCGCGTGGTCGTACATGCCGAGCGGGGAACCACGATAGCCCGAGATAAAGCCGCCGGTGTTGAGCCCCTGGAGCCGGTCGCGTTCGCGCTGCAACATGGGCAGGCGGACCAGAGCCTGGGTGCCGGACAGGAAGATCCGCTTCGATTCGAGCCGGTATTTATCGTCCAGCTCGACCTGCATCAGCGTCATTTCGGGAGTCCTTGTCTTTCGTTCGGCTTGAATACGGCTTGGGGTTTGCGCTGCGGGAGGGATTGCGGCTGCGCGACGCGAATTGTGACAGTCAAAAGCATGGGCCGGCGAAGTCAATATCGCTGGCCGCATCCGTGGCGGTCCTGCTAGTCATGGCTGATTGTGGAGAACATCATGGCCGCAAACGCATTCGATACCGAGATCACGGAGACGGCCGAAGCGCTGATCGGGCCGTGGCGCCAGCCGCGGCAGATGCTGCAAGCGCAGACCTACGACGCGCACGCCTCGATCCACGACGACGCAACCGCCCAGAAGCTCGGCTTCAAGGGCGGCACCATCGAAGGGCCGACCCATTTCAGCCAGTTCGCGCCGCTCGGCGAACGGCTCTGGGGACGTGCCTGGTTCGAGACGGGCTGCCTGTCCGCGCATTATCGCAGTGTCTGCTACGAAGGTGAGGAGGTGCAGGCGATCCTGTCGAAGCCATTGCCCGGCACGAGCCAGTGCCGAATTCAGATGGTCAAGCGCGACGGCACCGAGGTGCTGCGCGGCACGGCCTCGGTCGGCGATGCGTCGGTTGCGACCGCGCTCGAGGCGCGCCTCGGCGAGCTCAAGCCGCTCACGGATCCCGTGATCTTGCGCGATGTGAAGGTGGCGCAGACCGGCAAGCGTCAGGCGGTGCGCATGGCGTTCGACCAGAACATGGGCGACCTTTATCCGTTTTCCCTTCGACAGAAGCTCGCCGTCATCACCGAGAACTCGCCCTATTATTCGGGCGCGGACAATCCGTGGGGCAAGCCCTTCATCCCGATGGAGATGCTGAGCGTGCTGTTCCAGTACCGCTCCAAGGACGATCCGCTGCCGGCCAAGGGGCCGGCCGTCGGCCTGTTTGCCGATCAGGAGATCAGGCTTGTGAAGGGCCCGCTCTTCGTCGACGAGGAGTACGAAGTCGAGCGCGAGGTCGTCGCGCTCTCCGGCAGCCGCCGCACCGAAAGCGCCTGGGTGAAGACACGTGTGTTCGACAAGGCGGGCACGATGGTCGCGACCATGTTGCTGAATATGGCGACGCTGAAGGACTCTTACGCGCCGTACGAGGAAGAGTATCGGCGGCTGTATGGGGCAGGGCGGTAGTCTCCTCGTCATTCCGGGGCGCGCTCAGCGCGAGCCCGGAATCCATTTTACCGCGGACTTTGGCGCCCGATGGATTCCGGGCTCGACGCTTCGCGCCACCCGGAATGACCAGTGGAGAGCGCTCAACCTCTAGGCAAATGCACGTCGCAAAGCCGTCGCTCAGGGAATAAGCAGAAATCGATCGCCGGCGTAACATTCTGACTATACAACGGATTTCCTCGTCACCCGCACCCCACTGCAATTGTACACAATGGCACGGCGCTTGCAGAACTCCTGGCCAAGAGAGTTCTTGCGGGGCCTGCGTCATGTTGAACTCAGCCAAGCCGACAAAGGGCGTCATCGGCGCAGAGCCCGAGCCGATCAAGCTCGACTGGCCCGCCACCGCGCTTCTCATCATCGACATGCAGCGCGACTTCATGGAGCCCGGCGGCTTCGGCGAAACGCTCGGCAACGACGTCAGCCAGCTTGCACGCGCGGTGAAGCCGATCGGCGCGGTGCTGACGGCGGCGCGCGACACCGGCATGCTGGTCATCCACACGCGCGAGGGACATCTGCCCGATCTCTCCGACGCGCCGCCGGCGAAGGTCGAACGCGGCGCGCCGAGCCTTCGCATCGGCGATCCCGGTCCGATGGGGCGCATTCTCATTCGCGGTGAGGCCGGCCACGACATCATTCCCGAGCTCTATCCGCTCGACAGCGAAATCGTGATCGACAAGCCGGGCAAGGGCGCCTTCTACGCCACCGAGCTCGGCGACGTCCTCGAGAAGTACGGCATCGAGAACCTGCTGGTGTGCGGCGTCACGACGGAAGTGTGCGTCAACACCACCGTGCGCGAGGCCAATGACCGCGGCTATCGCTGCGTCGTCATCTCCGACGGCTGCGCATCCTACTTCCCCGAATTTCACGAGATGGGCCTGAAGATGATCAAGGCCCAGGGCGGCATTTTCGGCTGGGTTGCGAACTCAGCCGCAGTCCTGGAGGCGATGAAGGTTTCGACCACATAGGGGTAACATCATGAGCACATTGACGCGCACGGCGGCCGGCAAATCTGAGATCAATACGTCCGGGTTCAAGCCGGCGCTATGGACATCGGGCGACTGGAACGCTTTCTTCGGCTTCGGCACCAACATCCTCGTCAACATGCTGGTGCTCACGGGCCTCTTGCGCTTCGTGCTGAAGATGCCGGACAGTCTGGTGTTCGGCCGCATCCTGCCCGCCCTCGGGCTGATGATGTGCCTGTCCACCTTCTATTATGCGTACCTCGCCTACCGGCTTGCGCAGAAGACCGGCCGCAACGATGTCTGCGCGCTGCCCTCGGGCGTCAGCGTGCCGCACATGTTCATCGTCACCTTCGTGATCATGCTGCCGATCACGCTGAAGACCGGTGATCCGCTCAAGGGCTGGTCCGCAGGCCTCGTCTGGGTGTTCTTCCAGAGCTTCATCCTCATGATCGGCGGCTTCATTGCGCCCTTCATCCGCAAGATCACGCCGCGCGCGGCGCTGCTCGGCACGCTTGCCGGCGTCTCCGTCACCTTCATCTCGATGCGGCCCGCACTTGAAATGTACATGACGCCGCAGATCGGGCTGGTCTGCTTCGCCATCATCCTGGTGAGCTGGTTCGGCGGCGTGAAATACTGGCGCGGGATTCCCGCAGGTCTCGTCGCCATTGCCGCCGGCATGATCATCGCCTGGGGCTCGAACCTGTTCGGGCTCGGCCTTGGCGGCTTGAGCCTCAAGGGCGTCGGCGCTGCGTTTGCCAATTTCGGCTTCTCGGTGCCGATCCCGGCGGTCGGGTATGTTTTTTCCGGCTTCGAATTCCTCGGCATCATCCTGGTCACCGCCATCCCGTTCGGCATCTATGACCTCGTCGAGGCCATGGACAATGTCGAGAGCGCCGAGGCTGCCGGCGACGAATATCCGACCACGCGCGTGCTGACCGCCGACGGCGTCGTCAGCCTGATCGGCTGCCTGATGGGCAATCCCTTCATCAACGCCGTCTACATCGGCCATCCCGGCTGGAAGGCGATGGGCGGCCGGATCGGTTACTCGGCAGCGACTGGCATCATGGTGGTCGTGCTGGCCTGGTTCGGCATCATCTCGGTCCTGCTGGCACTCGTGCCCGTCGTCGCGATCTCGCCGATCCTGCTCTACATCGGCATGCTGATCGGCGCGCAGGCGTTCCAGACCACGCCGGTGAAGCATGCGCCCGCGATCGTGCTGGCGCTGACCCCACATCTTGCCGCCTGGGCCAAGCTACAGATCGACACCATGCTGGGCTCGACAATGATGGCGGCAACCAGCGTCGGCGGGCTCGCCGCCGACAAGGCCGACGCGGTCAAGGCTGCCGCCATCGCCGCGCTGCCGCAGCAGGGCGTGTTCTATCACGGATTGGAGGTGATGGGCGGCGGCTCCATCCTCGGCGGTCTGATCCTCGGCGCGATCGGCGTCTTCATCATCGAGCGCGATTTCGAGAAGGCATCAGGCTTTGCTCTGGTCGGTGCCGTGCTCACCTATTTCGGCTTCATGCACGGCGAAGCCGTCGGCATCGGCGGCGGCTTGGGCGTCACGCCCGCAGTGGCGTTCGCCTACGCCGTGATGGCAGCCGGCCTGTTCGCGGCCAGCAAGCTCGGCGCCAGCGAACACTATGCCGCGCATCCGGAAATGTCGGCCGCTCCGGCGGAGTAGGCGCGGCTTTCAATTCGGCGGACCGGCCGGGCAATGGCCCGGCCGCTCCTGTTTCAGGGACGTACGGCCGGCGTCTCCATCGGCAGGCCGTGCGCCCGCGACATCAGATAGAGCTCGAGCGCGACCAGCTCGGGCGAACCGTAGTCATAGGCCTGGGCGCGAACTCCGGTCATGCAGCTGCGCAGCCGGCGCTCAAGGGATCCCAGCGTCTGCCATTCCAGCCGGTAGAGCGGATAGCCGGTCGGCTGTCCTTGCGTGATCGGCGCCCCGGCCAGGCGCTTGTCGAAATTGTCGTCGTGGCAGTTGGTGCAGGCGAGGTTGAGCTGCCCCTCGCGCTGCATGTACAGCGCGCGGCCCTGCTCGACAAAGGGCTTGGCTTGCGGATCGTCACCGGCCGTGATCGGGGTGCCGCGCGACTGGTGGGCGGTGAAGGCGGACAATGCCAGCAGATCGCGGCTCTCGTAGGGCAGCGGTGTTGCCTGCTGATGATTGGCCCGGCAGAGATTGATGCGCTGGTCGAGCGTGACGGGACGGCCGAGCGCATTGTCGAAGGCCGGGTAGCGTGCGGCAACGCCCTTCATGCTGCTGCGCGCATCGCCATGACAATCGACACAGGCTTTGTCGGCGCTGCCGGTCTTCTTCGCCCACAGCGCCTCGCCATCGAGCACGAACAGCATTCCCGGATTGGAGGTGTCGTCGTCCTGCATCGCCCGTGTGTCGGGCCCCATGAAGGAATAGCCGGACCGGCGCGCATCGGGCGCGATTTCGCCGGCGAGCAGGGCCGGGGCCGCCGCAACCAACAATGTCGCCGCCGCCATCGCGCGCCAAGACATCATTCGACCGTGATCGATGCCGATGCGGTGGACGAATAGCCATTGTCGCCGATCCATTCGAACTCGAACTTGCCGCTTTCCCTGGCGACCGTAAAGAACGACAAATATGGGTTCGCCGCGATCGCCGGAAACAGGTCGGCGCGAAAAATTTCGATGCCGTTGTAACGACAGGCAAAGCTCGTGATGATGTCGCGCGGCACCAGCTTGCCGTCGGCGGTGTGGCGGAAGCCGGTCTCCATGATGTGCGAGGTCAGCGTGCGGATCTCGATGATCTCGCCGCGTTTGGCCTTTGCCGGGACGTTGATGAGGGCGGCCATCAGTTCATCTCCTCGGTGCAGGCGGCCAGAGTCACGACGACGTCGGCGGCAACCTGCCAGAACGTGTCGTCGGAGAGACGCGCGATTGCGACCACCTTCTGGGTGTCGGCGAGCCGAATCCGGGTCGAGACCTCGGCCCGGCCGGAGGAGGGGCCGAGATGGAAGTTGCCGATATTCGGCTGCGGGTTCTTCTCGTTGAAGACGTGGATGCTCTTGACGTGGTCGTCCGCCGTCATCGGGCTGGCGACGCTCACCGTCATCGGCACCGTGTTGCCGTTCTCGACCAGCGGCGGAATGTCGAGCTTGACCTTGCCGTTACGAATCTGGGCTTCACCGACGACGTTGCGGATCGCGGTGTTGAGCATCGCCGGTGTTGCCTCGATCGGCCGCAGCGTGACGATCGGCATCGTGCCGGCGACTGTCACGCCTCCGGCGAGCCTCAGGAATTGTCGTCGCGTGGTTGGCATGAACCTAGTCCCGAAGCGTTGCAAGAAAGGCCACGATGTCCTCGATCTCCGCAGCCGACAGGATCGGCTTGCCGGCGAAATTGCGTCCGACGCGAACGAGGCCGTCGGTGCGGTAATAGGACGGCATGATGGTCTCCGGGTTGAAGCGCGAGGCATCGACCAGCCGAAGCCGCAACTGGCTCGCCGACCACCGGTTCCCGGCGCCTGTGAGATCGGGCGCGAGGTCGCCCTGGAACCGGGTTTCCGGAAATGGGCCGGAATGGCAGAGGATGCAGGTCGTTGTGCGCGCGAGCACCAGCGCGCGTCCGCGCGCGGCATCGCCGGGGGAGCCTGTGAGCGAGGCTGGAATGCCGTCGCCGACGATGTTGTAGGGCAGGAGTTCTTCGGCTCTCGCGCCGGCGGCAAGTGCAAGGTTTAGCGTGATCACCGCAGCGACAATCGATGGAATGTGTGACGAGATATCGAGCCGCGCACTCCTCTTACCTCTCCCGCTTGTGGGAGAGCTCGCCGCGCAGCGGCGGGTGAGGGTTCTTTCCTCTTGGGGGTTCTCGATTGTGGGGACACCCTCTCCCCAACCCTCCCCGGCAGGCGGGTGAGGGGGCGCACTGGGGTCATGGCGGCAGGCCCGTTCCATCATTGCTCTAGCCAAAAGTGTCCGCCGTGATGGTCTCAAACCAGCGCTGGGCCTCGGCGGCTTCGCGGGCGCGCAGCTCGGGCGGCGCGTCGACCGGGCTGGTCGCGCCGCCCTCGACCTCGGCGAAGATGTCGCCCCTAGGCTGGTAGTTGGCGGCGAGCGAGAAGCCGTAACCGGGCGCGACGATGTTGTAGCAGACCCCTGTGAGCCGTGGCGTCTCCGGCGCGCGGCCCGCGAGCAGGTTGACGATCGCGCCAGCGCAGGCCTTGCCCTGCGCGCTTGCAGCGGCGGCCGATTTTGGAATCCCGCCGCCGAGGCAGGCATCGCCGATGACGTGGATGTTCTTGACGAGCTTCGACTCGAAGGTCACGGGATCGATCGGACACCAGCCGGTCGCATCCGCAGCGCCCGCGATCCCGGCAATGCGCCCCGCGCGCTGCGGCGGAATGACATTGGCGACATCAGGGGTGTAGTTGCCGAACTCCGTGACGATGGTTCTCGTCGCGTGATCGACCGAGGTGACGCGGCCGCCCTGCGACAGTGCGATGCGCTCGATCATGTCGCCGTAGAGCTCCTTCCACGCTTTTTCAAATAGTCGCTGCTGGGAGAAAGTGTCCTTGGCGTCGAGGATCAGAACTTTCGAACGCGGCTTCTTCGTCTTCAGGTAATGCGCGATCAGGCCGGCGCGCTCGTAAGGCGCCGGCGGGCAACGTGAGGGATTGGCCGGGATTGCAATGGCGACGGTGCCGCTATCGGGCATCGCTTCGAGTTGCCTGCGCAGCAAAAGCGTTTGCGCGCCGGCCTTCCAAGCGTGCGGCATCGTCTCCGATGCGGCCTCGTCGTAGCCGGGCAGGGCTTCGAGATGGAAGTCGATGCCGGGCGAGAGCACGAGCCGGTCATAGCCAACCGCGGTGCCATCGCCCGTGGTCACACGACGCTTTT
>NZ_AJQE01000341.1 GCF_000261685.1 Bradyrhizobium genomosp. I (2014)
TGCAAGCCGCGGATTTCCGCGATCGAAGTCGGGCCGCACGTCGGCGCCACTGGACGCCGTCCCATAAAGGGAATCTCACTGGCTCCACTTATCAGGACTGCCGGTTGCACTCCAACACAGGGGGAGCCCGCAGCATGATCAGAGAACCCTATTTTGATACATATTCGATCCCTGCACGCGTTTGTTTTGCCATTGCTGTGTTTGGTGGCGCATTGCTGATCGCCGTAGCGGTTACGAGCGTCTACTTCACAAAATAACGCAGCTGGAACCCCGTGGTAAAACGTTAGGCTCAGACCGAAACCAGAGGTCGGTACTGGCGTTGGGCACAATGGATGACGAAGAACTCAAGGCCCACAGTGAACAAGCCCTTGTCGTGGTGACCCTCAGTACGGCAACGCTGATCGCGTGCGTCACCCTCTTGGTTTCGCAACTGTAAGGCCGTCTCAGTTGGCGGCCTCTTCGGGTCCCAGCTTCTGCGGCCCTAATGCGATTGCAAAGCTCACCGAGGGCTTGTCCTCTCGCGAAGAGTCCAGAGAGACCGGCGCTTAATCGACTGTCCTAGTTCCCCTCTGCACGCTGGCCTCGTGGGGCGACGGTAGCCGATATCGTCGGATGCCGGACAGAAAACGCCGTCATCGAGGGCGGAATCACATGGAAAAGACAGAGTCTTCCGCTTCAGTGTGACGCGAACGGTTCGCTAACCACTGCCATTCCGCCGCGCGCGCATCAACAAGAAAAACAGACCGATGGCTATCACCGCCACTGTGCCGGACGATATCGCCCGGTCACCCGCGCCGGCATTCGCCGCACCGAAGACGAAAAGCAGGTAGATGGTCGCTACCGTCCCGACCAGGATCTTGGCGAGGCGCATACCGCCGCCAAGGCAAACGATGATCAGCACGGTGCAGGCGATTATGACCCAGACCATTTGAGGCTCACAAGATTACGCCGCTCTAGGTTGCTATGCTGGAGGCGCGCTCGTGGAACGTCAAGCGGACTTGCGCAGCCAATAGTCGAGAACAAAGCACGAAGCGCCGTGTACGATCCGTGTATCATCGACTAAGCGGGACTAGACAGGAAAGGCTCAAACTAAAGGGTTTTCGTCTTAACGAGACGAGACACGGAAAGCGAAAGAACAGAACGCGCAACGTTTTGAAAACACTGGCGATCCCGGCAGGACTCGAACCTGCAACCCGCGGAGTAGAAATCCGCTACTCTATCCAGTTGAGCTACGGGACCGTCTTGAGCCGCCCAGCTTTGGGGGACTGGCCGTTCATCTAACATGCCAATATGAAAAATCTGGTGTTTCGCCAAGCCTGAACCGAACCGTTTTCCTCAATGCCGCGACAAAGCGGAACGGTGGGGTGTCAGGGTGCCGGGTTGAGCGGCAGCGGACTGGACGATGGATCACATCGCCGGGACCGCTGAAGAGCTTCCGGGACACCGCCGCCGGTCGACTGGTCCGGTATTGCTGCGCCATCAGGACGGCGTGCGCAGCGGTATCTTGATCGGTCTCCTCTGGGCTTGCCTTGTCATGGCGATTGCGACGATTTTCTCCTTTGGTTCCATCGCCTTGAGTCCGTCACCTTTCCGCGCATTTCTTGCGACAAGCGGCGTTCGTCCGCGATTTCCGGGAGTCCAGCCATGATCGGTCTTGTTCGCGCCGTCACAATCTGCGCCGCGCTGGCGCTTGGCCTTTCGGCTGCGCAGGCCGCCGACAAGGCCTTCAAGCGGGACGATCTCGCCGATTCCGCGATCAAGCTGGAGGCCCAGATCAAGAGCGAGGCAGGGCCGGTCGCCAGGACAAGTGTGATGCTGCGCACCGACGCGGATGCCGCGTTCCGCCGCAACGACTATCGCACCGGCCTCTCGGTGCTCGGCCAGATCGCGGCCACCACGCCGGACGATGCCGGCAATTGGCTGCGGCTCGCCAAGGTCATCTTCCAGATCTCGCCGAAGAGCTCGAGCGAGCAGACATTCCTGCTGGAGCGCGCCTCGACCGCCGCCTACATCGCCTATCAGCGCGCCGGCAATCCGGGCGAGGAGGCGGATGCGCTCGCGGTGCTCGGCAAGTCGCTGGCCGAACGCAAGCTGTGGCGGCCGGCGCTGGATTCGCTGCGGCTGTCGCTCGACATGCGCGAGGTCGCCGACGTCCGCGGCCAATATGAGAAGCTGCGCGACGAGCACGGCTTCCGGCTGCTCGACTATACCGTGGACTCGGATTCGGCGAGCCCGCGCGCCTGCTTCCAGTTCTCGGACGAGCTTGCCAAGCGAACCGACTTCGCGCCTTTCCTGGCGCTGGCGGGGCAGGACAAGCCGGCGCTGTCGGCAGAAGGCAAGCAGCTCTGCGTCGACGGGCTGAAGCACGGCGAGCGCTACAACATCAATCTGCGCGCCGGCCTGCCGTCGACCGTGAAGGAGGGCCTGACGAAATCGGCCGAGTTCAACATCTACGTCCGCGACCGCAAGCCCTTCGTGCGCTTCACCAGCCGCGCCTATGTGCTGCCGAAGACCGGCCAGCGGGGCATCCCCGTCGTCAGCGTCAATACGCCCGCCGTCAACATCAACGTCTTCCGCATCGGCGATCGCAACCTGATCAACACGGTGGTCGACAGCGATTTCCAGAAGACGCTGTCGAAATACCAGCTCTCCGATCTCGGCGACGAGCGCGGCGTCAAGGTCTGGTCCGGCGAGCTTGCGACCGCGATGACGCTGAACCAGGACGTCACCACGGCATTCCCGGTCGACCAGGCGCTCGGCGAGCTCCAGCCGGGCGTCTACGTGATGACCGCCACGGCCAAGGGCCCGGGCTCGGACGACGACTACCAGCTCGCCACCCAATGGTTCATCGTTTCCGATCTCGGCGTGTCGGCCTATTCCGGCAATGACGGCATCCACGTCTTCATCAACTCGCTGGCCTCGACCGATCCGGTCGGCAAGGCCGAGGTACGGCTGGTTGCCCGCAACAACGAGATCCTGGCCACCCGCAAGACCGACGATTCCGGCCACGTGCTGTTCGAGGCAGGGCTCGCGCGCGGCGAGGGCGGGCTGTCACCTGCAATGCTCACCGTCACCGGCGAGAAGGCCGACTACGCCTTCCTCAGCCTGAAGACCTCCGCCTTTGATCTGTCCGACCGCGGCGTCTCGGGGCGCGCTGTTCCGGCTGGGGCCGACGCCTTCGTCTACGCCGAGCGCGGCGTCTACCGCTCCAGCGAGACCGTCTATCTGACCGCGTTGTTGCGCGACGGGCAGGGCAATGCCGTCACCGGTGGCCCGCTGACGCTCGTCATCGAACGTCCCGACGGCGTCGAATTCCGCCGCGCCGTGCTGCCCGACCAGGGCGCCGGCGGCCGCACGCTGGCCGTGCCCCTCAACTCGGCCGTCCCCACCGGAACGTGGCGGGTGCGCGCCTTCACCGATCCGAAGGGGGCTTCGGTCGGCGAGACCACGTTCATGGTCGAAGACTACGTCCCCGATCGGATCGAATTCGACTTGTCCGCCAACGACAAGCTGATCAAAGCTAACATTCCTGTGGAGCTTAAGGCGGACGGTCATTTCCTCTATGGCGCGCCGGCCTCGGGTCTTGCACTCGAAGGCGACATGCTGGTGGCGCCTGCGAGCGAACGTCCCGGCTTTGCCGGCTATCAATTCGGCGTCGACGACGAGGAGACCACCTCGAATGAGCGTGCGCCGCTCGAGAACCTGCCGGAGGCCGACGCCAATGGCGTTGCGACTTTCCCGGTGACGCTGGACAAGCAGCCGGCCTCGACCCGGCCGCAGGAGGCGCAGATCTTCGTCCGCATGGTCGAGACCGGCGGCCGCGCCGTCGAGCGCAAGCTCGTGCTGCCGATCGCGCCGGCGACTGCCATGATTGGCGTCAAGCCGCTGTTCGGCGACAAGAACGTCGCCGAGGGCGACAAGGCCGAGTTCGACGTCGTGTTCGTCTCGCCCGGGGGCGAGAGGTTGCGCCGCGACGGCTTGCGTTATGAGCTCCTGAAGATGGAGTCGCGCTACCAGTGGTATCGCCAGAACAATTACTGGGAGTACGAGCCGGTCAAGTCGACCTCGCGGGTCGCCGACGGGGATGTCACGATCGCTGCCGAGAAGCCGTCGCGCATCTCGCTGACGCCGCAACCTGGCCGTTATCGGCTGGATGTGAAGTCGAACGATGCCGACGGCCCGGTGACCTCGGTGCAGTTCGACGTCGGCTGGTATTCCGACGGCAGCGCCGACACGCCGGATCTCTTGGAGACCTCGATCGACAAGCCGCAATACGCCTCCGGCGACACCATGACGGTGTCGGTCAATGTCCGCAGCGCCGGCAAGCTGACCATCAACGTGCTCGGCGACCGCCTGCTGACGACCCAGACCGTTGACGTCAAGGAAGGCACCGCGCAGGTGAAGCTCCCGGTCGGCAAGGACTGGGGCACCGGTGCTTACGTCGTGGCGACGCTGCGCCGTCCGCTCGATGCAGCTGCGCAGCGCATGCCGGGCCGCGCCATCGGCCTGAAATGGTTCGGCATCGACAAGCAGACCCGCACGCTGCAGGTGAAGCTGACGCCGCCGGCGCTGATCCGGCCGAATTCGTCGCTGAAGATCCCCGTCAAGCTCGACGGGCTCAATCCGGGCGAGGACGCCAAGATCGTCATCGCCGCGGTCGACGTCGGCATCCTCAACCTCACCAACTACAAGCCGCCGGCGCCCGACGACTACTATCTCGGCCAGCGCCGCCTGAGCGCCGAGATCCGCGATCTCTACGGCCAGCTGATCGATGGCATGTCGGGTACGCGCGGCCAGATCAAGTCCGGCGGCGACGCCGGGGCTGCCGAGCTCCAGGGCTCGCCGCCCACGCAAAAGCCGCTCGCGCTCTATTCCGGCATCGTCACGGTCGCCGCCGACGGCACCGCCGAAGTGAGCTTCGACATTCCGGAGTTCGCCGGCACCGCCCGCGTGATGGCGGTGGCGTGGACCGCCACGAAGCTCGGCCGCGCCAACACTGACGTCGTGATCCGCGATCCCGTGGTGCTGACCACGACCCTGCCGCGCTTCCTGCTCAATGGCGACCACGGCACGGTCAATCTCGAGATCGACAATGTCGAGGGCCAGGCCGGCGACTACGTCGTCAACGTGAAGACCGGCGGCCCGGTGAAGATGACCGGCAATCCCGCGACCACGGTCAGGCTCGCGGCCAAGCAGCGCAACGCGTTCTCGCTCGCGCTCGATGCGACCGCGGCAGGGCAGGCGACGCTCGACGTCGACATCAAGGGGCCGAATGGCCTCGCACTGGCGCGCCACTACGCGTTCGACGTCAAGGCGGCAACGCAGGTGCTGGCGCGGCGCTCGATCCGGACGCTTGCCAAGGGGGAGAGCCTGACGCTGACCTCGGACATGTTCTCCGACCTCGTGCCGGGCACGGGCAGCGTCTCGGTCTCGGCGAGCCTGTCGACCGCGCTCGATGCGGCGACGATCCTCAAGGCGCTCGATCGCTACCCCTATGGCTGCTCGGAGCAGATCACGAGCCGGGCCATGCCGCTGCTCTATGTCAACGATCTCGCTGCCGGTGCGCATCTCGCGATGGACACCGAAGTCGACCAGCGCATCCGCGACGCGATCGAACGGCTCTTGGCGCGCCAGGGCTCGAACGGCTCGTTCGGCCTGTGGTCGGCGGGCGGCGATGATGCCTGGCTCGATGCCTACGTGACGGACTTCCTCACCCGCGCCCGCGAAAAGGGCTTTGTGGTGCCGGACGTGCTGTTCAAGAACGCGCTCGACCGCATCCGAAACTCCGTGGTCAATGCCAACGAGCCCGAGAAGGACGGCGGCCGCGATCTCGCCTACGGTCTCTACGTGCTGGCACGCAATGGCGCGGCGCCGATCGGTGATCTCCGCTATCTCGCCGACACCAAGCTGAACAACCTCGCGACGCCGATCGCAAAGTCTCAGCTTGCGGCGGCGCTGGCGCTGGTCGGCGACCGCAATCGCGCCGAGCGGGTGTATGGTGCCGCGCTCGACAGCCTCGCGCCCAAGCCGGTCCTGGAGTTCGGCCGCACCGACTACGGCTCGCAGCTTCGCGATGCCGCAGCGCTCGTCTCGCTCGCCAGCGAAGGCAACGCGCCGAAGGCGACGCTGACGCAGGCAGTGTCGCGGGTCGAGACCGCGCGCGGGCTCACGCCCTACACCTCCACGCAGGAGAACGCGTGGTTGGTGCTGGCGGCGCGGGCATTGGCAAAGGAGAATCTCTCCATGGAAGTGGATGGCCAGCCGGTCAAGACTGCGCTCTACCGCAGCTATAAGGCGGACACGCTGAGCGGCAAGCCGCTGAAGATCACCAACACCGGCGATGCGCCGGTACAGGCGGTGGTCTCGGTGTCGGGCTCGCCGGTGACGCCGGAGCCGGCGGCGTCGAACGGCTTCAAGATCGAGCGCAATTACTTCACGCTCGACGGCAAGCCGGCCGATATCAGCAAGGTCAAGCAGAACCAGCGATTTGCCGTGGTGCTGAAGATCACCGAGGCGAAGCCCGAATACGGTCACATCATGGTGTCGGACTATCTGCCGGCCGGTCTCGAGATCGACAATCCCAAACTGGTCTCGTCGGGCGACAGCGGCACGCTGGACTGGATCGAGGACGGCGAGGAGCCTGAGGATACCGAACGCCGCGACGACCGCTTCACCGCGGCGGTCGACCGGGCCTCGGATTCCAAATCGGTCTTCACCGTCGCCTATGTCGTGCGCGCGGTGTCGCCCGGCAAATATGTGCTGCCGCAGGCCTATGTCGAGGACATGTACAATCCCTCGCGCTACGGTCGCACCGGCACGGGTAATGTCGAGGTGCGGGCAGCGAAGTGAGTGATAGTGGGATGAGCGAGGCGGATCATAGCTCGCGTCATTCCGGGGCGGCTCGAAGAGCCGAGCCCGGAATCCCGAGGTTCCGGATCTGGTCCTTCGGACCATCCCGGAACGACGGCAATGGAGTGCGGGGCAGGGGCCATCGCCTCCTCTCAGCCCTCGCCCTCACCCTCATCCTCGCCATCTGCACCTTCGTCGGCTGGGTCTACTCGCTCGGTCCTCTCCCGCTCGACGAGGCTCGGCAAGTCTCCACCACCATCGTCGACCGCAACGGAAAGCTGCTGCGCGCCTATGCCATGGCGGATGGGCGCTGGCGGCTGCCGGTC
>NZ_AJQE01000342.1 GCF_000261685.1 Bradyrhizobium genomosp. I (2014)
TCGATCCGACCTATCTGAAGCTGCTGTTCGCCTATGAGGACGAGCGCTTCTACGCCCACAACGGCCTCGACCCGCTGGCGCTGGGGCGCGCGGCGCTGCAACTCGGAACGCGCGGCCGCATCGTCTCGGGCGGCTCGACCATCACCATGCAGCTTGCGCGGCTGATGGAGCCGCGGCGCCATCGCTCGCTTCATGCGAAGCTGCGGCAGATCGTGCGCGCGATCGAGCTGGAGCGGACGCTGAGCAAGGAGCAGATCCTCGATCTCTATCTCGCGCTCGCGCCTTACGGCGGCAATCTCGAAGGCATCCGCGCGGCTTCGATCGCCTATCTCGGCAAGGAGCCGAAGCGGCTGTCGCTGGCCGAGGCCGCGCTGCTGGTGGCTCTGCCGCAATCGCCCGAGACGCGCCGGCTCGATCGCCATCCCGAGGCAGCCCGCATCGCCCGCGACCGCGTGCTCGACCGCATGGTCGGGGAGCATCAGGTCAGCGCGGAGGACGCGAAGCAGGCCAAGGCCGTTCCGATTCCGAAACTGCGCAAGCCGATGCCGATCCTGGCGCCGCATGCCTCCGACACCGCGCTTTCGACGGTCAAGGACAGGCCGGTCATCAAGCTGACCCTGGATGCGAACTTGCAGAAGGTGCTGGAGCCGCTGGCGCGCGACCGCGCCATCGCGCTGGGTGCGAACATCTCGGTCGGCATCATCGTGGTCGACAACGAGAGCGGCGACGTGCTCGCCCGCGTCGGCTCCGCCGATTATTTCGACGAGAGCCGGGCAGGGCAGGTCGACATGACCCGTGCGATCCGTTCGCCGGGCTCGACGCTGAAACCCTTCATCTACGGGCTCGCCTTCGAGGACGGTTTCGTCCATCCCGAGAGCCTGATCGAGGACCGGCCGGTTCGCTTCGGCTCCTACGCCCCGGAGAATTTCGACATGACCTTCCAGGGCACGGTGCCGGTGAAGAAGGCGCTGCAATTGTCGCTTAACGTGCCGGCCATCGTGCTGCTCGACCGCGTCGGCTCCAGCCGGTTGGCGTCGCGGCTGCGTCAGGCCGGCGGCAATCTGGTTCTGCCCAAGGACGAGGCGCCGGGGCTCGCCATGGGTCTCGGCGGGGTCGGCGTGACGCTTTGGGATCTCGCCCAGCTCTATGCGGGCTTCGCCCGCCTCGGCACCACCAGGCCGCTGCGCGAGGTCATGACGGACATGGACGACCGCGAGCCGCTCCGTCTGCTCGATCAGGTCGCGGCCTGGCAGGTCGGCAACGTGTTGCTGGGAACGCCACCGCCGGAGAACGCCGCTCACAACCGCATCGCCTTCAAGACCGGGACCTCCTACGGCTATCGCGACGCCTGGTCGGTCGGGTTCGACGGCCGGATGACCATCGGCGTCTGGGTCGGCCGGCCCGACGGCACCCCGGTTCCCGGCCTGATCGGGCGGGTCGCTGCCGCGCCGATCCTGTTCGATGCCTTTGCCAGGACCGGCAAGACGCTCGCCCCATTGCCGAAGGCGCCCAGGGGAACCCTGGTGGCCAGCAACGCCAAGCTGCCGCTGCCGCTGAAGCGGTTCCGCCCGGCCGGGGAACTGGTGCGCACCGGCAGCGAGCAGGCGCTGCACATTCAGTTTCCCCTCGACGGCTCGCGGATCGACGTCGATCGATCGGGTGGCCGGGAGAGCGCAGCCATGCCGGTCAAAGTCGCCGGCGGCGTACTGCCCATGACAGTCATGGTTAACGGCACCGCGCTCGGCGAGATCGACGGCCGCCGTCAGCGTCTGATCGATCCGCCCGGTCCGGGCTTTGCCCGGCTCACCGTGATCGACGCGACGGGCGCCGCGGACACAGTCGTCATTCGAATTCAATGACCCTGCCTCAAGCGGTTGTGGCGATGGCGGTTTCAGCGTAAGCGGAACCAATGGCCGAGACCTACCCAAGCCCCCGTTTTGGAGCCCCCCGCGAGTCGAAATCCCCCGCAAATCCGGGCAGCGGACTGGTGCGCATGCTCGACATCGCCACGGCCAGCCATGCGCGCGCGGTCGGCTTCCTGGTGCTGTGCGCGCTGCTGCTGTTCCTCCCGGGCTTCTTCACGATCCCGCCGATCGATCGTGACGAGGCACGGTTCGCCCAGGCCACCAAGCAGATGGTCGAGAGCGGCGACTATGTCGATATCCGCTTTCAGGAGGACGTCCGCTACAAGAAGCCGGTCGGCATCTACTGGTTGCAATCGGCGACCGTCGAAGCCGCATCGATGCTCAAGCTGCCGAAGGCTGAACTGCGGATCTGGGTCTACCGGCTGCCGTCGCTGATGGGCGCAATCGGCGCCGTGCTCATGACCTACTGGGCCGCGCTCGGCTTCGTCACGCGGCGCGCCGCGGTGCTGGCGGCGCTGATGATGTGCGCCTCCGTGCTGCTCGGCGTCGAGGCGCGGCTGGCAAAGACCGATGCGATGCTGCTGTTCTGCGTCGTCGCCGCGATGGGGGCGATGGCGCGGGCCTATCTGTCCTGGCAGCGCGCCGAGGACGAGACGCATCCGCCCTGGAGCTGGCCCGCGATCTTCTGGACCGCGCTCGCCGTCGGCATCCTGATCAAGGGTCCGCTGATCCTGATGTTCGCAGGCCTGTCCATCGTCGCGCTTGCGATCCAGGACCGCGACGCCTCCTGGCTGTGGAAGCTGCGCCCGCTCTGGGGGCTGATGTGGATGCTGGTGCTGGTGCTGCCCTGGTTCGTCGCGATCTTCTGGCGCGCGGGCGATGCCTTCTTCGCTGATTCCGTCGGCGGCGACATGCTGAGCAAGCTGGGGGCCCAGGAATCCCATGGCGCGCCGCCCGGACTGTACCTCGCGCTGTTCTGGATCACGTTCTGGCCGGGCGCGCCGCTCGCTGCGATGGCGGCGCCCGCGGTGTGGCGGGCGCGGCGCGAGCCGGGCGCGCAGTTCCTGCTGGCCTGGCTGGTCCCGTCCTGGATCGTGTTCGAGGCGGTGCTGACCAAGCTGCCGCACTACGTGCTGCCGCTCTATCCGGCGATCGCGATCCTCACCGCAGGCGCGGTGGAGCGGCGCGTGCTGTCGCGCTCCTGGTTGATGCGCGGTTCGGCCTGGTGGTTCGCGATCCCCGCGGCCGCCTCGATCATCGCCGTCGTCGGCGCGGTGATGCTGACGCGGCAGCCGGCCTTCGTGGCCTGGCCGTTCATCGCGGCCTCGCTGATCTTCGGCCTGTTCGCCTGGTGGCTCTACGACAACAACCGGGCCGAGCGCTCGCTGCTCAACGCGCTGGTCGCAGCCCTGATGCTGGCGGTGACCGTCTACGGCATCGTGCTGCCGTCACTGACGCCGCTATTTCCGAGCATCGAGATCGCGCGCGCGCTTCGCAACGTCAGCTGCGTCGGACCGAAGGCGGCTGCGGCCGGTTATCACGAGCCGAGCCTCGTGTTCCTGGTGGGCACCCAGACCTTGCTCACCGACGGCTCCGGTGCGGCGGATTTCCTGCGGCAGGGGAGCTGCCGCTTCGCGCTGATCGAGCAGCGCTCGGAGCGCAGCTTCGTGCAGCGCGCCGAGGCGACCGGGCTGCGCTACAAGGTCGGCGCGCGCATCGACGGCTATAACTTCTCGCAAGGGCGCGCGATCTCGATCTCGATCTTCCGCTCGGAAGGCACGGAGTAGGATGTCCGCGCCCGCCGACAGCGCGCGCGCGAGCTATGCCGCGCAATTGCTCGCCGTGTCGTGGCGTGCCCTGGCGCAGCTCGTGCGGTCGCCGTCGCATTCGCGCCGGGCCGAGGCTGCCCGAAAGCTGGCGCGGCATTCGTTGTGGCTGAGCGCAGCGGGCGCAGCGCTGGTCATCGTTCTGATGGTCGCGTTCGACCAGACCGAGATCCAGCTGATGCCGGCGCGCGGCACGCCCGGCCTGTGGCCGATCCGCATCCTCACCGATTTCGGCAAGGACGAGTATCTGCTGATCGTGCTGGGGGCTGCGCTGATGGCTGTGGCGTTCGTTGCTGCGGGGCTGCACGGGACTCGCCGCGCACTGCTGCTCGGCTTGGGCACGCGGCTCCAATACATGTTTCTGTCTGTTGCCGTGTCAGCGTTCGTCGGCGAGATCCTGAAATATCTCATCGGCCGCGGCCGCCCGTTCGTCGGAGGCAAGGCCAATCCGTTCAACTTTGTACCGTTCGAGGGAACGGGGGCTCATGCCAGCTTGCCGTCCGGGCATGCAGTAGCAGCGTTCGCCCTGGCATTTGCCGTGTCGGCATTGTGGCCGCGCCTGCGGGTGTTCATGTTCACTTACGCAATCGTGATCCTTTTGACGCGTCTCGTGCTGCTCGCGCATCATCCGAGCGACGTCGTGGCCGGCGCCCTGGTCGGCATGGTCGGCGCCATGGCGGTGCGCTACTGGTTCGCGGCCCGACGGCTCGGCTTTGCCATCCGCGCCGACGGCACCATCGTGCCTCTTCCGGGAGCGGCACCGGGCCGCCTCAAAAGGGTTGCCCACGGGGCATCCGCCCCATAAAAGCGGCTGCCTGCCGGACCGCCGGTTCCCGTGGCAGGCCAATTCCAACCACGAGCTTCATTTGTCGACGTCCCAGCCTTCGGTTTCCATCGTCGTTCCCGTGCGCAACGAAGCCGACAACATCGCACCGCTGATCGCGGAGATCGGCGCGGCGCTCGATGGCCGCTGGGCCTATGAGATCATCTACGTCAACGATGGCTCCACCGATGCGACCGGCGAGCGGCTTGCTGCGATCATGAAGCAGCGGAGCAATCTGCGCCAGCTCCGCCATGCCAGATCAGGCGGGCAATCGGCGGCCGTGCGCAGTGGTGTGCGTGCGGCGCGCGGGCAAATCGTGGCGACGCTCGACGGCGATGGCCAGAACAATCCCGTCTTCCTGCCGGACCTGATCGCGGCAGTCGAGAAAAGCGCGCGCGTCGGGCTGGCCGCCGGCCAGCGGATCGGGCGCAAGGACACCGGCTTCAAGAAGTTCCAGTCGCGCGTGGCGAACGGCGTTCGCAACGCGATCCTGAAGGACGGCACGCGCGATACCGGTTGCGGTCTGAAGGCATTCCGCCGCGACGTTTTCCTGATGATGCCCTATTTCGACGGGCTGCATCGCTTCCTGCCGGCGCTGGTCCGCCGCGAAGGCTACGACATCGCCTATGTCGACGTGATCGACCGGCCGCGTCATTCCGGCGTGTCGAACTACGGTTTCTTCGACCGGCTGTGGATCGGCATCATGGATCTCGCCGGCGTGTGGTGGCTGATCCGCCGCAAGAAGCCGACTCCTGAGGTGACCGAGGTGAACGCATGATCATTCAATACGGTCAGGCGCTGAGCAACTATCTCTACGACGTCTTCGTCGCCAAGTTCGATTTCTGGCTGGCATTCGGCCTCGTCGCGCAGCTGTTCTTCACCGCGCGCTTCCTGGTGCAATGGATCGCGAGCGAGCGCGCCGGCAACAGCGTGGTGCCGATGGCGTTCTGGTTCTGCTCGATGGGCGGCGGACTGATGACGCTGGTCTACGGCGTCGTGAAGCGCGAGCCGGTCATCATCCTCGGACAGTCGCTCGCGACCGTCATCTATGTCAGAAACATCATGTTGATCTGGAAGAACCGCGGCACCGCCTCGAAGACGCTGGACCGCTGATCCGGGCTCCCAAAACGACAATCTGAAGCGCGATTTGAGGATCCATCCTCATCGCATCGTGCTTCAGCGCGGCAACGCCGAGGCCGCGCCTGAGGCGGGCAGGGTGGCCGTATCCGCCTCCGTTCTGCGATAGGGCTCGCCGGCGGCGTCCAGCACGGGGTAGGCGACCGAGCAGATATGCGAATGGATACGCCTAAGGTCGCGCAGCACGTCGAGATGCAGCGACGTCGTTTCGATGGTTTCGGGTCGGCCTTCGCGCAGGCGGTCGAGATGCCGCTCGACCGCGGCAAGCTCGGTGTTGCGCAGCGCCGTCTTCTCCACCAGCAGCCTGCGCGCCTCGTTGGCGTCGCCCGACATGAACACGCCGAACGCGATCCGCAGCGAGTCCATGGTACGTTTGTGGAAGGCGGCGAGCTCGTCGGCCCCTTCCGCCGAGAACTGCAAGCGCCGCTTGATCTTCTTGGTGGCGAGCTCGCTCAGACTCTTGTCGATGATGTCGCCGATATGTTCGAGGTTGATGGCGAAGGAGATGATCTCCATCGCGCGCCGTCCTTCGCTCTCGTCGAGGCTGCCCCGCATGAGCTTGGTCACGTAGAGCTTGATGGCCTCGTCGAGACCGTCGACGAGATTGTCCATCTTGGAGACCTGGTCGACCAGCGCGCGGTCGCCCGTCATCATCGCGGCCATCACCTTGCGCAGCATGACCTCGACGAGGTCGCCCATGCGCAATGTCTCGCGGGCGGCGTCGGCGAGAGCCAGTGACGGCGTCTCCAGCGCGGTCTCGTCGAGATAGCGCGGTCGGGCGGGGTCAGCCTCCCGCACGCGATCGGGCAACAGGCGGGTGAGCAGGCGCGACATGGTGTCGAGCAGGCCGATGAAGACGACGGCCGTGCCGACATTGAAGGCGATGTGGAAAGCCGCCGTCATCCTGGCCAGATCGGGCTGCCAGGCATGCATGTGCTCGGCGATTGCATCCAGGAAGGGCAGGACGACGGCAATCCCGACCACGCGGTTGACGAGATTGCCGACCGGCAGCCGGTAGCTCGCGGGATCGTCACGCTTGGCGCCCTCGAACACGGGATTGATGGCGCTGCCGAGATTGGCGCCGAGCACCAGCGCCAGCGCCGCATCGGGCGAGATGAACTGCGAATAGGCCAGCGACATGATCAGCAGCACGCTGGCGACACTCGAATGCACAGCCCAGGTGACGAGGGCGGCGATGACGATGCACAGGATTGGATCGGTTGTGATGGCCGACATCACGACGCGGACGCCGGGGGCGTTTTCCGCCGGCGCCAGCGTGTCGAGCAGGATGTGCAGCGAGAGCAGCATCAGGCCGAGGCCGATGCAGACACGGCCGATGTCCTTGATCCGGGATCGCGGGCCGGAGCGGAAGGCGACGAGTCCGAGCACGAACAGCACCGGCGCAACAGCTGCGATGTTGAACGACAGCACCTGCACGATCAGCGTCGTGCCGACATTGGCTCCCAGCATGATAGCGAGCGCAGCGGCGAGGCTGACGAGGCCCTCGGCCGCGAACGAAGAGGTGATCAACGCCGTCGCCGTGCTGCTCTGGAGCAGCGCGGTGAGCCCGAGGCCGGCGGCGAAGGCGCTGGCGCGGTTGCTCAGCGCCTTGCCGAGCAAGCGCCGCAGGTCGGGACCGAAGGCGCGCAAAATGCCGCTGTGGACCATGTGCAGGCCCCACAACAACAGGGCAACGCCGCCCATGAGATCGAGCAGAACCAACGTTCCCATGCTCCGAGTCCGGATTGGAGTCGATTGGCGAGGCTAGCGCCAAACGGGAGCGGATCAAACTCTTTGTTGGCGCGTCGGCGTTAACGTTTGCGGCGGCGGCGCGTTCCCGCGGCGCGCGATTGCGCGTCCGCTGGAGCGTGTTGCGGCGTCCCGAGGCGTACTGCCCCGTGAGCAGGCTCACATTGCCGCATTCAGGGCAGCGAAGCCGCGATCGAGATCGGCCTTGAGGTCGTCGACACTCTCCAGCCCGATGTGGAGACGCAGCGTCGGGCCGCCGGGCGCCCACTTGGTCGCGGTGCGATAGGCATCGCAATCGAAGGGGATCGCGAGGCTCTCGAAGCCGCCCCAGGAGAAGCCCATGCCGAACAGCTTCAGCGTATCGAGCATGGTGTCGACGGCTTTCTGCGGCGCGGGCTTCAGCACGATGCTGAACAGGCCCGACGCACCGGTGAAGTCGCGCTTCCAGATCGCATGGCCGGGATGGGTCTCGAGCCCCGGATGCAGCACGCGCGCGACCTCGGGCCGGCCAGCCAGCCAGCGCGCCATGTCGAGCCCGGAGCGATGATGCTGCGCCAGCCGCACCGCCAGCGTGCGCAGACCGCGCAGCGCCAGGAAGACGTCGTCGGGGCCCGCGCAGACGCCGAGCAGGCGGATGCCCTCGCTGACCTGTGGCCATGCCCTGGCATTGGCCGAGATCGTGCCGAACATGATGTCGGAATGGCCGCCGATATATTTGGTGGCCGCCTGCATGCTGATGTCGACGCCCTGCTCGAGCGAGCGGTGATAGAGCGGGGTCGCCCAGGTGTTGTCGTCGATGACGAGCGCGCCGCGCCCATGCGCGACCTCGGCGATGGCGCGGATGTCGGGCATCTCGAACGACTGCGAGCCTGGCGCCTCGACCAGCACAGCGCGCGTGTTGGGCTTGAACAGCTTGTCGATGCCCGGGCCGATCAGCGGATCGAAATAGCTGGTCTCGACGCCGTAGCGGGCGAGCATTCCGTTGCAGAAATTGCGCGAAGGCCGATAGATGTTGTCGCAGACCAGGAGGTGATCGCCGGCCTTCAGCACCGAGAGCAGGGTGGTTGAGATTGCGGCCAGGCCCGACGGCGTGATGCCGACGCCAGCACATTGCGGGCCCTCGAGCGCCATCAGCGCCTCCTGGAAGGCCTTGGTGGTGGGCGTGCCGTGGCGACCGTACTGGAACTCGCCGCGATGGGCGTGCAGGTCCTCGGCGGTCGGATAGAGCACGGTCGAGCCATGGAAGACCGGCGGATTGACGAACCCCTTCTGCGCCTTGGTGTCTCGGCCGGAGGTGACCAGCCGGGTCTCGGCGTGCTGCTCTTGGGGATGCGAAGAATCCATGCGTCTGCTTTCAAAATCGCGTTTCCACCGGACGCGACGCGCCCGCGGGGTTGGCCGAAAGGCCGTCGTCGTTAATAACAGAACACAGAAGAGTCTCGTCAACCCCTTGACCCGGCAGGCCAGTCGTTCTGTGATGCGCGGGTGCTGTTCAGTCGCCGCATGTTGAGGGGCCTGCCGCGACCTTCGATCCATCGTCTGGCCGGACGAGGCGCCACGGCCGTAACGGTGGGCGCCCGCGACGGGGACTAAGGTATGGCCTCCCGGGATCGGCGGGTGTTCGGCAAGGTTTTCCAGCATGACTCTTGCAGGCTAGCCTCGGTACGACTAGCCCTGGCAGGGATGACCCTGAAGACAACATCCTGACCTTGAGACGACCTTGAAAGGCCCAAAGCCCATGAAACGCGCAACCCTGGCTCTCACCCTTGCTCTCGCCGCCGGCCTCTCCGCCCAAGCCGCCGATGCGCAAACGCTCAAGACTGTCAAGGACCGGGGCATGCTGTCCTGCGGCGTCAGCCAGGGCCTGCCCGGCTTCTCCTCCCCCGACGACAAGGGCAACTGGACCGGCATCGACGTCGACGTCTGTCGCGCCATCGCCGGCGCGATCTTCAACGATCCGACCAAGGTCAAGTACGTGCCGCTGTCGGCCAAGGACCGCTTCACGGCGCTGCAGTCCGGCGAGATCGACGTGCTCTCGCGCAACACCACCTGGACCATCTCGCGCGACACCTCGCTCGGCGCCAATTTCACCGGCGTGACCTATTATGACGGGCAGGGCTTCATGGTGAAGAAGTCGCTCAAGGTGAATTCGGCACTCGAGCTCAACAGCGCCTCGGTCTGCGTGCAGACCGGCACTACCACCGAGCAGAATCTCGCCGACTACTTCAAGGCAAACAACATGAAGTACGAGGTGATCGCCTTCGCCACCAACGACGAAACCGTCAAGGCCTATGAAGCCGGCCGCTGCGACGTCTTCACCACCGACCAGTCGGGCCTGTACGCCAATCGTCTGAAGCTGGCCAAGCCCAACGACCACATGGTGCTCCCCGAGATCATCTCGAAGGAGCCGCTCGGTCCGATGGTGCGCCACGGCGATGACCAGTGGTTCGACATCGTGAAATGGACGCTGTTTGCGATGATCACCGCCGAAGAGCTCGGCGTCACCTCGAAGAACGTCGACGAGAAGGCGAAACTGGAAAATCCAGAGCTGAAGCGCGTCCTTGGTACCGACGGCAATTTCGGCGAACAGCTCGGCCTGACCAAGGATTGGGTGGTGCGGATCGTGAAGGCGGTCGGCAATTACGGCGAGGTGTTCGATCGCAACGTCGGCGCGGGCTCGCCGCTCGCCATCAATCGCGGCCTCAACAATCTCTGGAACAAGGGCGGTCTTCAGTACGCGCCGCCGATCCGCTGATCACCCCCTGATCGGTCGGCAGCGGCATGAGCACCGAGGCCCGAAAACCGCCGCCCCAGATCGCTCTGAAGATCCGGCGCATTCTGGGCGGCAAGGCAGGCTGGAACGGCGTGGCCGTCCAGTTTGCCTTCGCGGCGATCCTGGGCTGGATCGGCTACGAGATCGTCTCCAATGCTCGCGCCAATCTTGAGAACCAGCACATCGCCGCCGGCTTCGGCTTCCTCAGGAACAATGCCGGCTTCGACGTCAACCAGACCCTGATCCCCTATACCGGCTCGGACACGTTCCTGCGCGTGTTCGTGGTTGGGCTCTTGAACACGCTCGTCGTCTCCGTGGTGGGCATCGTCTTCGCCACATTGATCGGCTTCATCGTCGCGCTGTGTCGACTGTCGCCCAATTGGCTGTTGTCGCGTGTCGGCGAGATCTATGTCGAGGTCATCCGCAACCTGCCGCTGCTGTTCCAGATCCTGTTCTGGTACCTCGCGGTGCTCGCGGCCTTGCCCAATCCGCGGCAGAGCATCTCCCTGTTCGGCATTGCCTTCATCAGCAATCGCGGACTCGTCATTCCGCGCCCGGTCGGCGAGAGCGGCCTCGAGCCGTTCCTGGCGATGCTGGCGCTCGGCATCGCGGCGTCTCTGGCCCTGCACTTCCATGCGCGGCGCGCGTTGATTCAGCAGGGACGGCTGATCCGGATCTGGCCCTATATACTGGGTCTGCTGTTCGGACTGCCGCTTGTCACCATGCTGGTATCGGGTCTGCCGTTTACCTTCGAGATGCCCCAGCTCAAGGGATTCAACTTTGCCGGCGGCTCACGCATCATCCCGGAATTCGTGGCGCTGACGGTGGCGTTGTCGACCTATACCGCCGCCTTCATCGCCGAGATCGTGCGCGCCGGCATCCTGTCCGTTCACAAGGGGCAGATGGAGGCGGGATCCTCGCTCGGTCTCAGCCGCGGCGCCACGCTCCGCCTCATCGTCGTGCCGCAGGCCATGCGTGTCATCGTGCCGCCGCTGACCAACCAATATCTCAATCTCACCAAAAACTCGTCGCTGGCGGTCGCGATCGGCTATCCTGACCTGGTGTCGGTGTTCGCCGGCACGTCGCTGAGCCAGACCGGGCAGGCGATCGAGATCATCGCCATGACGATGGGCGTCTATCTCCTGATCTCGCTCTTCACCAGCGCCGTCATGAGCGTCTACGGTTGGCGCGTCAGCCGGAGTCTCGGCGCGTGACCGACATCACCCCCAGCAGCTTCGTCCGCAAGGACCTGCTCGCCGAGCGCCCCGCGCCGGTCAAGACCACGGGCTTGATCGGCCTGATGCGCACGCGCCTGTTCAACTCGCCGACCAATATCCTGCTCACGATCCTGGGCGCCCTGCTGCTCTGGTTCACCATCGTTCCTTCCGTCAAGTTCCTGATGGTCGATGCGGTCTGGAGCGGGCAGGACCGCACCGCTTGCCTGACCGAGAACGCCGGCTTTGCGGTCGGCGCCTGCTGGCCCTACATCCAGGCGAAACTCCCGCAACTGATCTACGGCTTCTATCCCGAGGCCGAGCGCTGGCGGGTCAATCTCACATTCGTCCTGGCGGCGGTCCTGCTGGTGCCGTTGCTCATACCGCGCCTGCCGGCGAAGGGAATCAGCGCCAGTCTGTTCTTCGTCGCCTTTCCGGTCGTCGCATTCTTCCTGCTGTACGGCGGCGGCATCAAGGGCTTCGGCATCAACTGGACGGCCGGCCTGCTGCAACTGTTCGATGAAAGCATCCTCAGTGCCGGGCAGGCGCTGGTCAGCCTGAGCAAGACGTCCGCCATCGCTCCGCTGCTGTGGGGCGTCGGAAGCCTCATCGTGCTGGTCGGCGAAGTGATCTCCTGGTTGATCTTCCCGTTCACCTGGCTCCGCGATCATATCCAGGGGATGGGACAGCCGGTCTGGGCCGATTTCGCCGTCACGGCCGCGATTGTCTGCCTGACCGCCTTCGTCCTTGGCGCCGGCGGGCGGGCTCTGGCGTCCAGCATCGCCACCTTCACCGCCATCGCGATCGTCATCAGGCTGATGGGACTCGATCGCGGCGGATTGCCGGTCGTGGCGACCAATCTATGGGGCGGTCTACTGGTGACGCTGGTGGTCTCCGTCACCGGCATCGTCACCTCGCTGCCGATCGGCATCGCGCTGGCGCTCGGCCGCCGTTCCACCATTCCGCTGATCCGGATCTTCTCGATCGCCTTCATCGAGTTCTGGCGCGGCGTGCCGCTGATCACCGTGCTGTTCTTCGCCACCTACATGTTGCCCCTGTTCCTTCCCGGCAATTTCACCGTCGACGGTCTCGTCCGCGCGCTGATCGGCATTGCTCTGTTCACCGGCGCCTATCAGGCCGAGAACGTCCGCGGCGGGCTCGCTGCGATCCCGCGCGGGCAAAGCGAGGCGGCGGCCGCCCTCGGACTGTCCTGGTGGAAAACGACCTCCCTGATCGTGCTGCCGCAGGCGCTGCGCCACGTCATTCCGAACCTCGTCAACAGCTTCATCTCGCTGTTCAAGGACACCTCGCTGGTCTCGATCGTGGCGCTGTTCGACCTCTTGGGTTCACTCCGCGCCTCGTTCTCGGATCCGAAATGGTCGACGCAGTCGACGGCGTTCACCGGCTTCGCCTTCGCCGGGATCATCTACTTCATCTTCTGCTTTGGAATGTCGCGCTACTCGCTGTTCGTCGAGCACCGCCTCAACGCCCACCGCCGCAGCTGATCGAGGCCATCATGTCCGACTCCATCGTCAAGATTTCCGGCCTGAACAAATGGTACGGTGAATTCCACGTCCTGCGTGACATCGACCTGGCGGTCGAGAAGGGCGAGCGCATCGTGATCTGCGGCCCCTCGGGTTCGGGCAAGTCGACGTTGATCCGCTGCATCAATGCGCTGGAGGAATTCCAGGAGGGCGAGATCGTCGTCGACGGCATCGAACTCGGTCCCAACCTCAAGCACGTCGATGCCGTGCGCCGCGAAGTCGGCATGGTGTTCCAGAGCTTCAATCTGTTCCCGCATTTGACCGTGCTCGACAATTGCACGTTGGCGCCGATCTGGGTTCGCAACATCCCCAAGAAGGATGCCGAGACGACCGCGATGAAATTTCTGGAGCGGGTCAAGATCCCGCACCAGGCCAACAAGTTTCCGGGCCAGATGTCCGGCGGCCAGCAGCAGCGCGTCGCGATCGCCCGCGCGCTGACCATGAACCCGAAGGTGATGCTGTTCGACGAGCCGACCTCGGCGCTCGACCCCGAGATGGTCAAGGAGGTGCTCGACACCATGGTCGACCTCGCCAAGGAGGGCATGACCATGCTCGTCGTCACCCATGAGATGGGCTTTGCCCGCGAGGTCGCCAACCGCGTCGTGTTCATGGACGCCGGCCAGATCATCGAGGCCAACACCCCGAACGAGTTCTTCGCCAGCCCTCAGCATGCCCGCACAAAACTGTTCCTGAGCCAGATTCTGCGGTGAGCACCTGCAATCTCGGCGGCCCCGCGGTCCAACTGACCGCAAGCCTGGCACCATGCGAATCGGCTTGCCTCTTTTCGGACCATACTCCGGAGAGAGACCTTGCAGAGCAGTGCCGGCGCACGCGCATACCAGAATGCGCGACTGGAAAAGAAGCTGAAGAAGCAGGCGGACGCCGTCATGGCCTTCGCGATCGAGGCACTCGGGCAGGGCAGACTTGCCGAGGCCGAGACACTCTGCCGCGAGATCCTGAAGGAGGTTCCGGATCATTTCCACGCCACGCACCTGCTCGGCCTGCGCGCGTTCGATGGCGGGCGGCTCGATGAGGCGGAATTCTTGCTCGATCGTGCGGCCGCGCTCGATCCGCGTTCGCCGGATGCGCATGGCAATCTCGGAGCGGTATATTTCGCGCTCGGGAGATTTCAGGACGCCCGCGCATGCCAGAAGAAGGCCATTGCGCTGAAACCGAATTGTCCGATTACCCTGACCGGTCTCGGCAATACGCTGCTGCACATCGGTCTTGGCGAAGAGGCGATCGGGCTGCACCAACGCGCGATCAGGCTGCGGCCGGACTATGCCGATGCATTTTGCAACCGCGGCATGGCCGAACTGATGGCCGGCAAGCTCGAGCGCGCAAAGGAGAGCTTCGATCGCGCCCTGTCGTTTCAGCCGCGACATGCGGAGGCGATCGCCGGCAAGGGCATGGTGAGCCTCGAACTCAGGCACTTCGAGGAGGCGGCCGCCGCTTTCGGCGCAGCGCTCGCGATCAAGCCGGGTTCACCGAGGATTCTGCTGCAGCGCGGACGACTCAATCTAAGCCTGTCACGGCTGGAGCAGGCGGCCGCGGACCTCGATGGGGCGCTGGCGCAATCGCCACGGCTCGAGCTCGCGCTGTGCTGGAGGGCGCAGATCGACATCCTCGTGGGGAACACGGCGCAGGCGATGGCGGGCGTCAAGACGCTGCTCGAGGTCAATCCGCGATCCGAGATGGGAATGGCGCTTCTGGCGGCTTGCCATGTGAACCAGGGAGACATCGCGACGGCGCTGGCGCATCTCGACGCGGCGCTGGAGATCGCGCCGGACTTTCCGGAGGCCATCGGGTACAAGATCTTCGTGCTGGACTACCTGCCGGAGGCTGATTTCGCAGCCCAGCAGGCGGCGCGAAGATACTGGTGGGATGCGATCGGCGCCAAGCTTCCGCAAAGGACGCTGCTGCCGCGCCGGCTCGATCCGGACCGGCGGATCGTGATCGGATACGTCGCGTCCGAATTCAGGAACCACTCGGCTGCGTATTCTCTGTTGCCGGTGCTGCGCCATCATGATCACGCCAAGTTCAAGATCGTCTGCTATTCGTGCTGGCCGCTGCAGGACGAGATGACCGAGAGATTCAAGCCTCTCGCGGACATCTGGGTCGATGCCGCGCAGCTTTCGGACGACGAACTGGCCGATCGTATCCAGGCCGATGGGATCGATATTCTGATCGACGTGTCCGGGCATACCACCGGCAGCAGGCTCCATGTTTTCGCACGGAAGCCGGCGCCCATCCAGGTCACGGGCTTCGGTCATGCCACCGGGACCGGCCTTCAGACCATGGACTACGTGCTGGCGGATCCGATCTTCATTCCGCAATCGGCGCGGCATATGCTGGCCGAAAAGGTCCATGATCTGCCCTGCCTGATCACGATCGATCCCATCCTGGACGTGCCGCCTTCGGAGCTTCCCATGCTCCGCAACGGCCATGTGACCTTTGGCGTGTTCAACCGCATCTACAAGATCTCGGACGAGGCCATCCGGGTGTGGTCGAACGTGATGCGCGCGGTGAGCGGATCGAAGATCATCGTCAAGAACGGATTGCTCGACGATCCCTTGCTGCGCGACCGCCTGGTCGCACGATTCGTGGAACAGGGCATCGCCGAAGAAAACATCATCTGCATGGGTTCGACCTCGCGCGCCGAGCATCTGCGGGCCTTTGCGAATGTCGACATTTCGCTCGATACGTTTCCGCAAAATGGCGGCATCAGCACCTGGGAATCGTTCTATGCGGGCGTTCCGGTCGTTGCCAAGCTCGGCAACGGCGCCTCGTCACGCGCCGGCGGTTCGATCGTCGCGGCCGTCGGTCTTGGCGACTGGGTCGCCGAGAACGATGAGGGCTATGCCGCGATCGCGCGCAAATATGCGGCGCAGCCGACCCATCTGGCGAAGCTGCGCGCAGAATTACCGGCCCGGATCGCAGCCTCGCCCGCCGGCAACGTCGAGAGCTACACGCGCGAGGTCGAGGCAAGCTATCGTCAATTCTGGCGGGACTATTGTGCCACGGCCCCGGAAGGCGCCTGGCGTAGGCCACATATTGGGAACGTCCATGACCTGGCATGATCGAGCATTGGTTTTGGACGGGCGCGCACCCGAACTGTTCCTGAGCCGGATTTTGGCCTGGGGACCGGGAAAACCCGGGGAGCCTTGCCGCTCCAGCCGACCGGGCGGGCCTGGACGACGAATCAGCTAGACTCTCCGTGCGGCTATCTTCCGGAGAGACACCTTGCAGAGCAGCGGCGCCGGCGCGCGCGCATTCCAGAACGCGCGATTGCAGAAGAAATTGATGAAGCAGGCGGATGCCATCATTTCCGCCGCAGCCGCTGCCTATGGCCAGGGCCGATATGCGGAGACCGAGGCGCTTTGTCGCGAGATCCTCAAAGCGCTGCCGGATCATTTCGATGCCACGCATTTGCTCGGCCTGTGCGCGCATGACGGCAGGCGCCTGGAGGAGGCGCAACTGCTGCTCGAGCGCGCGATTGCGCTCGATCCGCGTTCGCACGAGGCCTACAGCAACCTCGCAACCGTCTACTTCGACCTGAAGAAATTCGAGGATGCGCGCAGGTGCCAGGAGAAGGCCATCGCGCTGAAGCCGAACTTTCCGCTGGCTCTCACCAACCTCGGCAATACGTTGCTGCATATGAATCTGCCCGAACAGGCGATTGAACTGCACGATCGCGCCATCCGCCTGAAGCCGGACTATGCCGATGCCTTCTGCAATCGCGGCATGGCCGAACTGATGACGGGGCAGTTCGAGCGTGCCAACGAAAGTTTCGATCGCGCCCTGTTGTTTCAGCCGCGTCACGCGGAAGCGATTGCCGGCAAGGGCATGGTGAGCATCGAGCGTCGGCACTACGATGAGGCGGAAGCCGCACTCGCGGCAGGGCTCGCGATCAAGCCCAACTCGGCGAGGATGCTGGCGCAACGCGGGCGGCTCAATTTCGACCTATCGCGCCTGGAACAGGCGGCCGCCGATTTCGACGCGGCGCTTGTGCAATCGCCTACGCTCGAGCTGGCGCTGCGCGGGAAGGCGCAGGTCAATATTCTGCTGGGAAACACGGCGCAGGCGATTGCGGCCGTCAAGACATTGCTGGTGGAAAATCCGCGGTCCGAGATCGGAATGGCGCTGCTGGCGTCGTGCCATGCGAGCCAGGGTGACATTGCAACGGCGCTTCGGCATCTCGATGCCGCGCTCGAACTCAGCCCGGGCTATTCGGACGCGATCGCACGCAAGATATTCTTGCTGGATTATCTTTCCGAAGCCGGCTTCGCGGTTCAGCAGGAGGCCCGAAAATCCTGGTGGGATGCGGTCGGCGCCAAATTGCCGCGAAGGACGTTGGCGCCGCGCCAGCTCGATCCGGACAGGCGCATCGTGATCGGCTATGTCGCCTCCGAATTCAGGAACCACTCGGCCGCGCTCACTCTGTTGCCGGTGCTGCGCCATCATGATCACGCGAGGTTCGAGATCATCTGCTATTCCTGCTGGCCGTTGGCGGATGAGATGACCGAACGATTCAAGCCTTTGGCGGACGTCTGGGTCGAAGCCGGTCAGCTTTCGGACGACGAGCTGGCCGACCGCGTCCAGGCCGACAAGGTCGATGTCCTGATCGACGTATCGGGGCATACGACCGGAAACAGGCTCCATGTCTTCGCTCGCAAGCCCGCGCCGATCCAGGTCACGGGTTTCGGACATGCCACCGGGACCGGCCTTCAGACCATGGACTATGTGCTCGCGGATCCGGTCTTCATTCCGCAATCGGCCCGACATCTGCTCGTCGAGAGGGTTCACGATCTACCCTGCCTGATCACGATCGAACCCGTGCTGGACGTGCCGCCGTCGGAACTGCCTATGCTCCGCAACGGCTATGTGACCTTCGGCGTGTTCAACCGCATCTACAAGATCTCGGACGAAGCGATCCGGGTGTGGTCGAAGGTGATGCGCGCGGTGACCGGATCGAAGATCATCATCAAGCACGGGCTGCTCGACGATCCCTTGCTGCGCGACAGCCTGGTTGCGCGGTTCGTGGCGCACGGCATCGCAGCAGGGAATATCACCTGCATGGGCTCGACCTCGCGCCACGAACATCTGCTGGCCTTCGCGAATGTCGACATTTCGCTCGATACGTTCCCGCAAAACGGCGGTATCAGCACCTGGGAATCCCTTTATGCAGGCGTTCCGGTCGTCGCCAAGCTCGGCAACGGCGCCTCGTCGCGCGCCGGCGGTTCGATCGTGGCTGCCGTCGGCCTCAACGATTGGGTCGCGGAGGATGACGAGGGCTATGCCGCAATCGCGTGCAAATATGCGGCGCAGCCCGCTTATCTCGCGAAGCTGCGCGCAGAATTGCCGGCCCAGATCGCAGCTTCGCCCGCCGGCAATGTCGAGATCTACACGCGGAAGGTCGAGGCGGGGTATCGCCAGTTTTGGCGCGACCATTGTGCTGCGGCCTCGGAACGCGGCAAGGTGGCGTAGGCGCTGAGGACCGGAAAATCCCGGATGCGATGCTGCTCCAGCGACCGGCGGGCCGGACCTGCGAATCAGCTAGACTCCCTTCGGGCCATCCTTCGGAGAGAATCCTTTGCAGAGCAGCGGCGCCGGCGCGCGTGCATTTCAGAACGCGCGGTTGCAGAAGAAATTGAAGAAGCAGGCGGACGCCGTCATCGCTGCCGCGACGAGCGCCTATGGCCAGGGCCGATATGCGGAGACCGAGGCGCTCTGCCGCCAGATCCTGCAAGCTGTTCCCGATCATCTCGATGCCACGCACTTGCTTGGCCTGTGCGCGCAAAACGGCCGGCGCCTCGAGGAGGCGCAGCGGCTGCTCGAGCGCACGATTGCGCTCGATCCTCGTTCGCACGAGGCCCATAGCCATCTCGGCACCGTGCATTTCGATCTCGGGAATTTCGAGGATGCGCGCCGGTGCCAGGAGAGGGCGATCGCACTGAAGCCGAACTTTCCGCAGGGGCTGACCAGTCTCGGCAACACGCTGCTCCAGCTCAATCTCGCGGATCAGGCGATCGAACTGTACGATCGCGCCATCAGGCTGAAGCCGGACCATGCCGACGCACTCTGCAATCGTGGCCTGGCAGAGCTGGCGCTGCGCCAGTTTGACCGCGCCAGGCAGAGCTTCGAGCGCGCCCTGGTCTTTCAGCCGCGTCAGGCGGAAGCGCTCATCGGCAAGGGCGTGGTCAATATCGAGCTCAAGCACTACGATGAAGCGGAAGCCGCGCTCGCAGCGGCGCTAGCAATCAGGCCACGTTCGGCCAAGGCCCTGACGCACCGCGGACGACTCAATTTCGAGCTGTCGCGGTTGGAGCAGGCGGCGGCGGATTTCGATGCAGCGCTTGCGCTTTCGCCCAGGCTCGAGGTCGCCTTGCAGGGGAAGGCGCAAGTCAGCATCCAGTTGGGGAACACGGCCGAGGCGATTGCGGCCGTCAAGATCCTGCTTGCGGAAGATCCGCGCTCGGCGATCGCGATGACGCTGCTGAGCGCCTGTTTCGCCAACCAGGGGGAGATCGCATCCACCATCGCGCATCTCGATGCCGCGCTGGCGATGGCGCCGGACAATGCGGACCTGATCGCGCGTAAGATCTTCTTTCTGGACTTTCTCTCCGACGCCGATTTCGCGATCCAGCAGGCTGCACGAAAAAACTGGTGGGACGCGATCGGCGCCAAGCTTCCGCAAAGGACGCTGCTGCCGCGCCAGCTCGATCCGGACCGGCGGATCGTGATCGGATATGTCGCTGCCGAGTTCTGGTACCACTCGGCGGCGTTCGCCCTGCTGCCGGTGCTGCGCCATCATGATCATGCCAAATTCGAGATCGTCTGCTACTCATGCTCGCCGCGACGCGATGAGATGACCGCCGAATTCAACTCGTTTGCGGACATCTGGGTCGACGCCTGGCAGCTTTCCGACGACGAACTGGCCGACCGTATCCAGGCCGATGGGATCGATATCCTGATCGACGTATCCGGGCATTCGTCTGGTAACAGGCTTCCCGTCTTCGCACGGAAGCCGGCGCCCATCCAGGTCACGGGTTTCGGGCACGCCACGGGGACCGGCCTTCAGACCATGGACTACGTGCTGGCGGATTCGACCTTCATTCCGCAATCGGCGCGCCACTTGCTGGCCGAAAAGGTCCATGATCTGCCGTGCCTGATCACGATCGATCCCATCCTGGATGTGCCGCCTTCGGAGCTTCCGATGCTCCGCAACGGCCATGTGACCTTCGGCGTGTTCAACCGCATCTACAAGATCTCGGACGAGGCGATCCGGGTGTGGTCGAAGGTGATGCGCGCGGTGAGCGGATCGAAGATCATCATCAAGCACACCCTGCTTGACGATCCGTTGCTGCGCGACAGCCTGGTCGCGCGGTTCGTGGAGCAGGGCGTTGTCGAGGAGAACGTGATCTGCATGGGCTCGACCCCGCGCGCCGAGCATCTGCGGGCCTTTGCGAATGTCGACATCTCGCTCGATACGTTTCCGCAAAACGGCGGCATCAGCACCTGGGAATCGCTCTATGCGGGTGTTCCGGTCGTCGCCAAGCTCGGCAACGGCGCCTCGTCGCGCGCCGGTGGCTCCATCGTGGCCGCCGCCGGTCTCGGGGACTGGGTCGCCGAGGATGACGAAGGCTATGCCGCGATCGCGTGCAAATATGCGGCGCAGCCGGCTCATCTGGCGAAGCTGCGGGCAGAATTGCCGGCCCGGATCGCAGCTTCGCCTGCCGGGAATGTCGAGATCTACACGCGGAAGGTCGAGGCGGGATATCGCCGGTTCTGGCGCGACTATTGTGCCGCGGCCTCGGAGCGCGGCGACGTCGCATAGTTGGGCCGATCACACGAAGGGCGGCTTGATGTTGCTGCGCTTCTCGAGCCACTCCGGCACCGGCAGGTTCTTGGCGCGCATGAAGTCCGCATTGAACAGCTTCGACAGATAGCGGCTGCCGGAATCGCACAGCATGGTGACGATCGTCTTGCCGGGCCCGAGCTGCTTGGCAAGGCGCATCGCGCCGACGATGTTGATGCCGGTCGAGCCGCCGAGGCACAGGCCTTCGTGCTGCAGCAACTCGTAGATCACGCTGACGGCTTCGGCATCGGGAATGAGATAGGCGTCATCGACCTTTGCAGTCTCGACGATGGCGGTGGCGCGGTTGAGGCCGATGCCCTCGGTGATCGAGCCGCCCGGCGTCGCCTTGGCATCGCCGGTCCTGAAATATTCGTACATGCCGGCGCCATGCGGATCGGCGCAGGCGATACGGATGTTCTTGTTCTTCTCTTTCAGATAGCGGCTGACGCCGGCCAGCGTGCCGCCGCTGCCGACCGAGCAGACGAAGCCGTCGACCTTGCCGCTGGTCTGCTCCCAGATCTCGGGCCCCGTGGATTCGTAATGCGCCTTGGCATTGTCGAGGTTGTTCCACTGATCGGCGAACAGCACGCCATTGGTTTCGGTCTTGCGCAGTTCGTCGGCGAGCCGCCGGCCGACGTGCTGGTAGTTGTTCGGGTTGGCGTAGGGCAGGGCCGGCACCTCGATCAGCTCGGCGCCGCACAGCTTCAGAAAGTCCTTCTTCTCCTGGCTCTGGGTCTCCGGGATCACGATCAGGGTGCGGTAGCCGCGCGCGCTCGCCACGACCGCGAGCCCGATGCCGGTGTTGCCGGCGGTCGCTTCCACCACGAGACCGCCGGGCTTGAGCTCGCCACGCTTCTCCGCCTCCAGGATCATCCATTTGCCGGCGCGGTCCTTGACCGACTGGCCCGGATTCATGAACTCGGCCTTGCCGAGAATGGTGCATCCGGTCAGTTCCGAGGCGCGCTTCAGCTTGATCAGCGGGGTGTTGCCGATGGCTTCGACAACGTCGTTTCGAATGGTCATGTCAGGGGAAATCACATCAAGGGGTTGATCAGGCTTGGCCAGAACCTAGTGCTTGGGAGGCCAAAGGGGAAGGCTTTTGCGCTGCGGCGAACCGGCCGAAACGCCCGCTCAAAGAGTGATATTCTGCTTGGCCGCGAGGCGGAATGTCGGGAGGAGGAAGTGACTGGACTCCGCCAGAAAAAGATGACGCTCGTCGTGAGTGGCCTTGCGAGCAATTCCTGCCACGGGCGAGACGGTCGAGATCGAGCAGCGTGGATAGCGTGTGGGAGCCGAAGGATATCGGCACGATGGACGGATTCGGTTTCGGCAATTGACGGTCTTGTGAGACGGCCAGAGGGGTGTGACCGAGCCGGAGCCGTATGGCGCGGTCGGATTAAAGGTCTCAGGAGCCCATGTGGCAGCAATATCACATGAAATCTTGGTAAGCTGGATCACGCTTCCAGATGTTTTGTAATGAGAGAAGTGGCTGCAAGACAGGCACATTTTACACTTTTGTCAGTTCGCTCCCGGCTCGTTGGCATGGGCATCTCGCAACTGCGGTACTGTCCCGCTGTTCCGCGCCCGGCTAATATGGGTCTCAGGTTCCGCAGAAAGCATCACCGCTGTGAACGCGTTGTCCAAGGCCCCCCGACTGTCCTGCCGCGAATCGGTTATGCCCGCCGCGCGGTGGCGGCTCGATCTGCCCGGCGGGGGATGGATGTGACACAACATGTTCCGGCGATCGCGATGCGGCGATCATTGGGGCCTACGTCCTGGACGCGCCGTGCGGCGCGCTGGCTTGCGGTGCTGTGCCTCTCCGCCGGTTCGGGCGCTTGCGTACTGACACAGGATCTTCCCGATCCCGCGCTCGACGTACCCACGCAGTACAAATATGCCGGGAAGGGGGATGCGCCGCCGTCGCTGGACTGGTGGCGCGGCTTCCGCTCTGCGGAGCTGACGCAGCTGATGGAGGAGGCGCAGACCGTCAACCTCGACATCGCCGCTGCCGTTTCGCGCATCGTCCAGGCCGATGCCCAGGCGCGGCAGGCGGGCGCGGCGCTGCTGCCGAGCCTGTCGACAGCCGGGTCGGAAACTTATTCGCGCACCTCGGGTTCGAGCGCCTCTGGCCTGTCCATCGGCGGGCGCGAGGTCGTGAATTATTCGGCCTCGCTCAGCGCCAGCTATCAGCTCGACTTCTGGGGCCAGAACCGCGACGCGCTGCAGACGGCGGAGGAGACGGCGAACGCCAACCGTTTCGATCGCGACACGGTCGCGCTGACGACACTCGCAGCCGTCGCCAATGCCTATTTCCAGGTGCTGGCCTCGCAGGACCGCATCAGGACGTCACAACGCAACATCGCGAGCGCGCAACGCATTCTCGATGCGGTCAGGGAGCGCCGCAAGGCCGGCACCGGCACCGATCTCGACGTCGCCCAGCAGGAGAGCGTGCTCGCGAACCAGAAGGCCCTGGTGCCGCCGCTGCGCCAGACGCTCGACCAGAACGTCAACGCGCTGGCCGTCTTGGTATCGCGCCCGCCGGAGAGCGTGCGCGTGCTCGGCGGCTCACTGAACCGGATCGCGATTCCGCGCGTGACGCCCGGCTTGCCGTCGGAGCTGCTGACGCAGCGACCGGACATCCGCCGCCAGGAAGCCCAGCTCGCCTCGGCCACCGCGAACATCGGCAATGCCCGCGCGCAGTTCTTTCCGACCATTCAGTTGACCGGCAATGGCGGCTATCAGAGCTCGGCGCTGGTCTCGCTGTTCCAGCCGCACGCGGCCTTCTTCCAGCTCGTCGGCAGCGCGACGCAACCGATCTTCGACGGCGGCAGGATCCTTGGCAATTTCGAATTTGCCAAGGCGCGGCAGGACGAGCTGCTCCAGACGTACCGCAAGACCATCGTCCAGGCCTTTGCCGACGTCGACAATGCGCTGTTCTCGATCAAGCAGACCACGATCCGGCTGCAATTGCAGCGCGACGTCGTCGTCGCCTCGCGCCGCGCCTTCGATCTGTCGGAGCAGCAGCTGCGCGCCGGCACTGCTGATATCGTGACCGTGCTCAACACCCAACTGACCCTGTTCCAGGCGGAAGACGCGCTGTGGCAGGCCCAACTCGCACGGCTTCTCGCCATCGTCAGCCTGTACCAGGCACTCGGCGGGGGGTGGGAGCCGAGGATGGAGAAACCGGTCAATGCTCTTTAAGCCGGACACGAAGCAGGGCGCGGAAGAGGGGACGGCGAAAAGACCGCGCGGCCGCGGCTTCGTCATGACCTTGATCACGCTCGCGATCCTGGGAGGGCTCGGCTACCTCGGCTGGACCGCCACGCATCAGCAACAGGCCAACAACCGCAACCAGCGCCCCGATCTGCCGGTGCCCGTGCTGGCGGCGAGCCCGCGCATCCAGGACGTGCCGGTCTACCTCGACGGCGTCGGCGCAATCCGGGCCCTCAACACCGTGACGGTGCGCTCGCAGGTCGACGGCAAGCTGATCGCCGTCAACTTCACGGAGGGCCAGGACGTCAAGAAGGGCGACGTGCTCGGCGAGATCGATCCGGCGATCTACCAGGCGCAGTACGACCAGGCCGTCGCCAAGAAGGCGCAGGACCAGGCCCAGCTCGCCAACCAGCGCATCGACCTTGCGCGCTACGAGCAGCTTGCTGCCTCCAATGCCGGCTCCAAGCAGCAGGCCGACACCCAGCGGGCGCTGGTCGCGCAGACCGAGGCGCTGGTGAAGGCCGACCAGGCCGCGATCGACAACGCGGCAGCGACGCTCAGCTACACCAAGATCGTGGCCCCGATCTCGGGCCGCACCGGCCTGCGCCAGGTCGACCAGGGCAACATCATCCACGCCGCCGACACCACGGGTCTCGTGGTGATCACGCAATTGCAGCCGATCGCGGCATGGTTCAGCCTGCCGCAGCAGCAGATCATGCGCGTCAACGCGGCCGCCGCAAAGGGCAGGCTCGCAGTCGACGTGTTCGGCAATGACGGCGTCACCGTGATCGATACCGGCAATCTCACCGGCATCGACAACCAGGTCGACCAGACCACCGGCACGCTCAGGCTCAAGGCGGAATTCCCCAACGCCAGTTACCAGCTCTGGCCGGGCCAGTTCGTCAATGTCCGCCTCAAGGTCGAGACCTTGGCGCAGGCGCTGGTGGTACCGACCTCGGCGGTGCAGCGTGGTCCGATCGGGACCTTCAGCTATGTCATCGGCGAGGACAATATCGTGTCGGCCAAGCCCGTGACGGTGACCCAGCAGAACGAGCATGACGCCGTCATCGCCAGCGGCCTGTCGCCGAACGACAAGGTCGTCACCACGGGCTTTGCCAATCTGTCCGACGGCTCCAAGGTGATCGTCGGCCGCGACGACCAGACCCCGTCGGCGGATCTCGCCCCGCGCAAGCGTACGCGCGGGCCGGACGCCCAGAAGAAGGATGGTGCCAAAGAAGGCCAGAAGGACGGCCAGGGCAGGGACGGCGAGTTCCGCGCCAGGCGGAAGAGCAGCGAGGGCGACCAGAAGGGACAGACCGGGCCGGCCCCGGGGCCGGGGGCATCGGGAAGTGGAGCCAAGCAGCCATGATCCCGACAACAGCCGCCTGAGCGGCAGGCAGATCCCATGGGTGTCTCCGAACCCTTCATCCGCCGGCCTATCGCGACCTCGCTGCTCGGCATTGCGCTCTTGATCGGCGGGCTGCTTGGCTATTTCGCGCTGCCGGTCTCGGCGCTACCGCAGGTCGATTTCCCGACCGTGCAGGTGACGACGCAGCTTCCGGGCGCCAGCCCCGACGTCATTGCCTCGCTGATCACCGCTCCGCTGGAGCGGCAGCTCGGGCAGATCCCGTCGCTGTCGGCGATGAATTCGACGAGTTCGTTCGGCGTCAGCCAGATATCGCTCCAGTTCGACCTCAACCGCGATATCGATGGTGCGACCCAGGACGTGCAGGCCGCGATCAACGCCGCGGCGGGCGTGCTGCCCAAGACGCTGCCTTATCCGCCGACCTACGCCAAGGTGAACCCGGCGGATGCGCCGGTCATGACGCTGGCGTTGCGCTCGGACACGATCTCGTTGCGGGTGATGAGCGACATCGCCGACACCATTCTGGCGCAACGTTTGAGTCAGATCTCGGGAGTCGGACGCGTCTCGGTGCTGGGCGGACTGAAGCCGGCCGTGCGCATCCAGGCCGATCTCGCGCGTCTCGCGGCCTATGGCATCGCCATGGAGGATCTGCGCACCGCGATCGCCAATGCCAATGTCTCGGGACCGAAGGGCTCGCTCGACGGCGCGCAGCAATCCTACATCATCGCCGCCAACGACCAGATCGCCGCCGCCGACGCCTACAAGCCTGTCATCATCGCCTATCGCAACGGCGCGCCCGTCACCATCGGCGACGTCGCGCAGATCGTCGACGGCCTCGAGAACGACCGCACCGGCGGCTGGTACCAGGGCACGCCGGCCGTCATCATCGACATCCAGCGCCAGCCCGGCGCCAACGTCATCGACGTCGTCCGCCAGATCCGCGCCGAAATCCCCAAGGTGCAGCGCGCGATCCCGGCCGGCGTGAACCTTACCATCGTCTCCGACCGCACCGTCACCATCCGCGCCTCGGTGCGGGACGTGCAGTTCACGCTGGTCCTTGCCGTCGTGCTGGTGACGCTGGTCGTGCTGCTGTTCCTGCGTTCGGTGCGCGCAACCGTGATCGCCGGCGTCGCGCTGCCGCTGTCGCTGATCACGAGCTTCGGCATCATGTATTTTGCCGGCTTCAGCCTCGACAATCTGTCGCTGATGGCGCTCACGATCGGCACCGGCTTCGTCGTCGACGACGCCATCGTCATGATCGAGAACATCGTCCGCCACATGGAGAACGGCGACAGCGCGATGGAGGCCTCGCTGAAGGGCGCCAGCGAGATCGGCTTCACCGTGATCTCGCTGACGGTGTCGCTGATCGCGGTCTTCATTCCGCTCTTGTTCATGTCGGGCCTCGTGGGGCGCATGTTCCGCGAATTCGCGCTGACCTTGACGATCGCGGTCGTGACGTCGGCGGTGGTCTCGCTGACGCTGACGCCGATGATGTGCTCACGCCTGCTCAAGCATGCCCATCAGGAGCTGGCGGTGCCGGGATTGGCCGCGATCAGCCGCTTCATCGATCGCACGGTCGATGCCTATCACAGGTCGCTTCTGTGGGTCCTGGAACGTCAGCGCGCCACGCTGGTCGTGACCTTCGCCACGCTGATCGCAACCCTGGTACTTTATGTCGTTGCGCCGAAGGGCTTCCTCCCGCTCCAGGACACGGCCTCGATCACGGCGGTGACGGAGGCCGGGCCCGACGTGTCGTTCGCGGAGATGCAGAAGCGGCAGGCCGAGGCGGCCGACGCCATCAAGGCCGACCCTGACGTCGTCGGCGTGGTCTCGGTGATCGGTGCGGGCTCGGTCAATCCGACCACCAATGTCGGCCGACTCGTCATGAGCTTGAGGCCGCGCGGCGAGCGGCGTGACGACGTCGCAGGCGTCGTGACGCGGCTGAAGGAGCGGGTATCAGGCATCCCCGGCATGACCGTCTATTTCCAGCCGGTGCAGGACGTGCAGATCTCGACCCAGTCGAGCCACTCGCAATACCAGTACACGCTGACCGGCACCGATGCGACGCTGGTCTCGGAATGGGCGCGCAAGCTGGTTGCGGAGATGCGGCGCAATCCCTTGTTCCGAGACGTCTCCTCCGAGGCGCAGGAGGGCGGCCTGCGGGCCCAGCTCGATGTCGACCGCACCCGCGCCGGCCAGCTCGGCGTCAGCCTCCAGGCCATCACCGACACGCTGAACGACGCCTTCGCGCAACGCCAGATCTCGACCATCTACGGCCAGGCCAACCAGTACCGCGTGGTGCTGGAGGCCCTGCCGATGTACCAGCGTGATCCCTCGATCCTGTCAAAACTATATCTGCCGGGCGCCGCCAGCACCACCGTCGGCGCCCCCAGTGCCCAGGTGCCGCTGTCGGCCGTGGCGACACTGAAGCGAACCACGGCGCCGCTCGCGATCTCGCACCAGGCGCAATTCCCCGCCGTCTCGCTCAGCTTTAACCTCGCGCCGGGCGCAGCGCTGGGCGATGCCGTCGAGGCGGTCAAGACGATCGAGACCCGGATCGGCATGCCCAACAGCATCGTCGGCGTCTATGCCGGCGATGCTGCCGAATTCGCCAAGGCGCTCGCCGGACAGCCCTGGCTCCTGCTTGCCGCCGTGATCACCATCTACATCGTGCTCGGCGTGCTCTACGAGAGCTACATCCACCCGATCACGATCCTGTCGACACTGCCTTCGGCCGGCGTCGGTGCGATCCTTGCGCTGATGCTGTGCGGGCAGGACCTTTCGGTGATCGGCCTGATCGGCATCATCCTCCTGATGGGCATCGTCAAGAAGAACGCGATCATGATGATCGACTTCGCGCTGGAGGCGGAGCGCGGGCAGGGGATGCCGCCCAATGAGGCGATCGTGCAGGCGTGTCTCTTGCGCTTCCGCCCGATCATGATGACGACGCTGGCGGCGCTGTTCGGCGCGCTGCCGCTCGCGATCGAAAGCGGCACCGGCGCCGAGCTGCGCTTCCCGCTCGGCATCTCCATCATCGGCGGCCTGCTGCTGAGCCAGCTCCTGACGCTCTACACCACGCCCGTGATCTACCTCGCGCTCGACCGCATCAACCGCCGCCTCGAGCAGGCGCTGCCGCCGGCCGAATCCGGCGGCCCGCCGGTCGCCGGCGCGACCGAGGGGATGCAGTGATGGCGTCGATCTCGGAGCCCTTCATCCGCCGCCCGGTCGCGACCACGCTGCTGTCGATCGGGTTGTTCCTGCTGGGTGTCGTCGCCTACGAGTTCCTGCCCGTCGCCTCGGTCCCGAACGTCGACTTCCCCGCCATCTTCGTGTCGGCCAGCCGGCCCGGCGCCGATCCGTCCGTGATGGCAGCCACTGTGGC
>NZ_AJQE01000343.1 GCF_000261685.1 Bradyrhizobium genomosp. I (2014)
GGCGGCTGGGTGAGATCGCCGGCATCAACCAGATCACCTCGACCTCGACGCTCGGCACGACCAGCATCCAGCTCCAATTCGACATCGGCCGCAACATCGACAAGGCCGCACGCGACGTGCAGGCGGCGATCAACGCCGCGATGGTCGACCTGCCGAGCGACCTGCCGACGCTGCCGCGCTTCCGCAAGGCGAATACGGCCGGCGCGCCCGTCTTCGTGCTGGCGCTGACCTCGAAGACGCTGTCGGCAAGCGCGATCTATGACGTCGCCGACACCGTGCTGGCGCAGCGCATCTCGCAGGTGCCGGGCGTCGGCGACGTCACGGTGTCCGGCGCCGACCAGCCGGCCGTGCGGGTGCAGCTCAATCCCGTCGCGCTGTCGAACGCCGGTATCGCCACCGACGACGTTCGGACCGCAATCGTCAACGCGAACCCGCTTGGTCCCGTCGGCATCTTCGAAGGCGAGCGTGAGAGCGAGACGCTGGCGCTCAACCGGCAGATGCGTACTGCGAAAGAGTTCCGCGACATCGTCATCAAGGGCTCCAACGGCAATTTCGTGCGGCTCTCCGACGTCGCCGACATCGAGGATTCCGTCCGCAACGCCCGCTCGATCGCCTGGTTCAACAAGCAGCCGGCGGTGCTGATCCAGATCACCAAGCAGGGCGATGCCAACGTCATCGGCACCGTCAACAGAGTCAAGGCGCTGATCCCCGCGCTGAAGCAGTGGATTCCGGCCGGCGTCGAGATCTCGACTTTGATCGACCGCACCGGCACGATTCGCGCCAGCGTGCTCGATATGCAGTGGACCCTGCTGGCGACCGCGTTCCTGGTGATGGCCGTGGTGTTCGTGTTCCTGCGGCGGCTGACCCCGACGATCGCGGCCGGCATCTCGGTGCCGCTGGCGCTGGCCGGCACCTGCGCCGGCATGTGGGTCGCAGGCTTCTCGATCGACAATCTGTCGCTGATGGCGCTGGCGATTTCCGTCGGCTTCGTGGTCGACGACGCCATCGTCATGATCGAGAACATGTATCGTAACCTCGAGCATGGCATGCGACCGTTCCGGGCGGCGCAGGAGGGGGCGAAGCAGATCGGCTTCACGGTGGTTTCGATCAGCCTGTCGCTGATCGCGGCGTTCACGCCGCTGATCTTCATGGACGGCATCGTCGGCCGCCTCTTGCGCGAATTCTCGCTGACGTTGACCTTCGCCATTCTGGTCTCGACGCTGGTGTCGCTGACGGTGACGCCGATGATCTGCGCCCACTACATCCGGCAAACCACCTCCGATTCCGCGACCCTGTTCGACCGCATTATCGAGGGCTCGCTGTCGCGCGTTGTCGCCTTCTACGCCCGGACCCTGCGCGTCGTTCTGGAGTTTCCGCTGCTGACGCTGCTGGTGTTCTTCGCCACCATCGCGCTTACGGTGACGCTTTACATCAAGGTCCCCAAGGGTTATTTCCCGACGGACGATTCCGGTTTCATCATCGGCGCGACGCGCGCCTCGGCCGACATCTCGTTCCAGTCGATGCTCGGCCTGCAGCAGCGGCTCGCCGACATCGTGATGCAGGATCCGGCCGTGGCAGGCATCGGTTCGACCGTCGGCGCCGGAGGCGGGCCGGGGGGAGCAACCTCGAACCGCGGCATCATGTACATCAGCCTGAAGCCGCCGGAGGAGCGCGACCACGTCTCGACGCAGGTCGTGATCGACCGTCTGAGGCGCGCGCTGTACCCCGTGCCCGGCATCCGTCTCTTCATGTTCGCCGCCCAGGACGTCCGTGCCGGCGGCCGGCAGAGCGATTCCGACTACCAGTACACGCTGACCAGCACCGACCTCGGTCTGCTGCAGAAGTGGGCGCCGATCGTCGCCAAGCGCATGGAGAGCGTCGAGGGCATCACCGACATCTCCAGCAACCGCGACCCCGGCGGCCTTCAGCTCACGCTCGCCATCGACCGGCAGAAGGCCTCGGCGCTCGGCGTCAGGGTTCAGGACATCGACAACGCGCTGAACAACGCCTTCTCGCAGCGCCAAATCTCGATCATCTACACCCAGCGCAACCAGTACATGACCGTGCTGGAGATCGATCCGAAATTCCAGGTCGATCCCTCCAACCTCGAGCGCATCTATGTCGCGGGTGCGGGCGATGCGCAGGTGCCGCTGTCGGCCGTGGTGCACGCGACGCGTGGTCTTGCCGCGCTCGCGGTCTATCACTCGCAATCATTCCCCTCGACCACGGTGTCGTTCAACCTCTTGCCCGACGTGCAGCTCCAGGCGGCGACGCAAAACATCCAGCGGGCGGTGGAGGAACTGCACATGCCCGAGGGCATTCGCGGCAGCTTCGACGGCAATGCCGGCGATTTCGCCAGGACCAGCGGCCGTCAGCCGCTTCTGATCCTCGGCGCGCTGGTCGCGATGTATATCGTGTTGGGGGTGCTCTATGAGAGCCTTGCCCATCCGCTCACGATCATCTCGACGCTGCCCTCGGCCGGGTTAGGTGCGCTGCTCGCCTTGCAACTCACCAACACGCCGCTGACGGTGATCGCCTTCGTCGGTATCATCCTCTTGATCGGCATCGTCAAGAAGAACGGCATCATGATGGTCGACTTCGCGCTCGATGCCGAGCGCCAGCGCGGCCTGTCCTCGGCGGAGGCGATCTTCGAGGCCTGCCAGGCACGCTTCCGCCCGATCCTGATGACGACCATGGCGGCGCTGTTCGCCGGCATTCCGCTCGTGGTCGCGACCGGCCCCGGCACGGAGCTGCGCCGTCCGCTCGGCATCACCATCATCGGCGGTCTGTTCGTCTCGCAGATCCTGACGCTCTACACCACGCCCGTGATCTACCTCTTGATCGACCGCCTGCGGCGGCGCTCCGAGCCGCGTCCGCTGGCTGCACCGGCGGAATAGGTTGTTGAAGCGCCGCCTCAAGCGTATAGCGGCGCCATGTCCAATCCGCCCGACACTGCCGCCGCACCGGCCGAGCCGATCCCCGAATGCCCGCATTGCCAGAAGCCGATGCCGCTCTGCATCTGCGAGAGCGTTACGCCCATCGAAAATCGGCTGTCGCTCCTGATCCTCCAGCATCCGCAGGAGCAGGACAGGGCGCTCGGCACCGCGCGCCGGCTTGCCAGACATTTCGCCGATGCGACCGTGCGGGTCGGCCTGTCCTGGCCGAGCCTGTCCAAGGCGCTGGGCCGGCCGGTCGAGAATGCCTCGCACTGGGCCGTGCTCTATCTCGGCTCGGCGCGCGCGGCCGATCTCGAGGCCGAAGGCGAGATCGTCGCGCTCAACCGCAAGGGTGAGGTCGCGGAGAACCAGCGCGCGATGCTCGCCAGGCTCGAAGGCGTGGTGCTGCTCGATGGCACCTGGAGCCAGGCCAAGGCGCTGTGGTGGCGCAATCCCTGGATGCTCAAGTGCCAGCGCGTGATCCTTAATCCGGCGCATCCCTCGCGCTATGGGCGCCTGCGCCGCGAGCCGCGCAGCGACGGCCTCTCGACCATCGAGGCCGCGGCGACGATCCTCGCCGGGCTCGAGCGGCGTCCTGACATCGCCGATACGCTGCATGCGAGTTTTGAGCGGCTGTTGACACGCTACCGCGAAGTCCAGGCCGAGATGCCTGAACTGGCGCCCAAACCTGCCCCGAAGGGCCGCCGGCGCGACTTCAGACGTCGCAAACGCGCCTGAGACTTCCGGTCCACAACGGAAGACGCCTTTGCCGCCATGGTCGGACGAAGGCGGTTGCCTAAACCCTTCATCCCCTATATTGCTCCGCCGTTACGGGGCCACGTGGCGGAGTGGTTACGCGCCGGTCTGCAAAACCGTTTACTCGGGTTCGAGTCCCGACGTGGCCTCCATCACAAGCATCTGATATTTCAGTATAAAATCGCTTTTGGGCAGGATTGCGCGCGTCCTGCCCGGCAGGCGGTCGGCGGGCTGCACACCGGGTTTGCCCGGGGCGGGCGGAAACCGCTGATTCAGGCCGGCTGGCACAGAGTTCGCATCGATTGGGTGAAATATTCGATCAATCGAGCGCTGGAGAAGCCGTGGGCGATATCGTCCGATTTGTTCCGAAATCCGAACTGGAGCGGGCTCGCCTCATTCGCGAAGCCCGTGCGATCTATGACAGCATCTTTCCGCCCGCGGCGCCCGCCAGGACTCGGCAGGACGGCGAGGATCAGGTCAAGACATGATCGCGGCCGCGCCGGGCTTCGGTGCCGGTCCATAGCACAAACGCCCGCGGGGCGCGGGCGCTGCGGTTCACGACGGAAAGGCCCTCAGCAGGCCGCGTACCAGCCGTCCGGAAACGGCAGGAGGGGCCAGGCGCCCTCGTTGTCATTGGCGGCCTTTGGGGTTGTCCGGGGTGTCTTGTCTAAACTCCACGAGCGGGGCACGAATTCCTCCCCCGGCGCGGGAGCCAGATCCTCAAAGACCATGGCGTCCCGGACGGCATCCAGCAGCAGGTTGAATTCGGCTTCGCTCATCACACCCTCCGAAACGCGGATGACGCAATGTCGCAAAGCCGGTTTGTTTCCGGATTGACCCGATCGCTCGCATTTTAACGATCCGGCGATCGGAACCCGATTGGTTAGCGATTTCTGAAAATCCCCGGGCGAACCGTAAGTGCCTCCGCGGCCCGGCGGGTGTGAAGGAGATCACATTCCCAGTGATTTGTTTCTCCTACCCCTTCGCACCGTGCTGGCTGGAAACAAGCCGGGGCATGGCAGAACGGGAGACGTTGGTCATGAAGGCAAGGTTCTTGCGGTTTGCGGGTTTGAAGAGCCGGGCGCGTTGCGCCTCGACGGTCGGGCTGTTTCTGTCGCTATTTGCCTCGGCCGCTCATGCACAGGGAACAGCGGAGCAGCGCCGGGCCTGCACCCCCGACGTCTACCGGCTCTGCGCCGGCGAAATCCCCAACGTCCGCGCCATCACGGCCTGCCTGCGCCGCAACCGTGCCAGCCTGAGCGAGGCCTGCCGCACGGTGTTCGATCAGGCCGGCGGCTGAGCTGCCCCCCTGTGGGTTTGTGCGCAGCAAGTATCTCGTACGGCCTCACGAATCCGGCGTGGTGAGCCTGTGGATATGCTGCGGACAGGCTGTGGAGGGCCAGCTGGTTTGCTGCGGATGCCGGCCGTAGGTGCTTCGTTCCGGGGTCGCATCTCCCTTGGCCGGCTTCATATCCTTGTCAAATAGCCTCACCGCATGTTTTTCTGATCGGACAGATCGTTCCGCCAGCCGAGATCATTTGGTTCTCCGGAATTCGACAGTCCCGCACCAGCGCCACTTCGTGGCCTGCGAACAGTTTTTGTGCAGTCCCTTGCCCAATTGCCGGGCGCACTCCATCCAATTTTTTGTACGCCCGCGGACAAGCTTTTCGCGGCGCACTCCCGCACGCTTCCTCCCCGATCACTGGACCATGGCAGGCGCCATGACATTTCGGAGGAACTGGCGAGATGGAGAAATCGGTTTGGCCCCAGGCGCGGCGGGGAACGACGCGCGCATCATTGCCATGGCGCAAGGCCACGCTCGGCGCCGCCATCGCTTTTGGTCTCGTCGCCGCCGCGCCGCTGAGCGCGCAGGCTGCAGCGCCCGCCGCCTGCGCCTCGCTCCAGGAGAAATACCCGGACTGGAAGGGCAAGACGCTGGTCAACGCTATCAACCCGCACACGCCGGGTTATGAGACCATCGATCCTAAGGACCCCAGCAAATACATCGGCTTCGATATCGATCTCGGCGAAGCCATCGGCGAATGCCTCGGCTTCAAGCTGACCTACAAGCCGGTGACGTTCGCGGCGCTCCTGACCACGCTCGCCGCCGGCCAGGCCGACATCGTCATCTCCGACATTTATGCCACCAAGGAACGCGCGAAGGCGGCCGACTTCATCACCTATTCGAAGGTGTTCGACGGCGTGCTGGTCGCCAAGGGCAATCCGAAAGGCATCAACGGCATCAACATGTCGATGTGCGGCACGGCTGCCGCCGAGAACACCGGCTATGTTGAGGTACCCCTGATCCAGGCGCTGATCCCGGAGTGCAAGAAGGCCGGCAAGCCCGAGCCGACGATCCAGCTCTACGACAACAACGCCAACTGCATCCAGGCGATCCTCGCCGGCCGCGCCGACACCTACATCAACGACGTCAATACCGTCGACAGCGCGGTGAAGGCCTATCCGGACAAGCTGGAAAAGGCCATCGCGGTGACGATCCCGTATTCGGTCGGCATCGCCGTTCCCAAGGACAAGCCGAAATTCCGTGATGCCGTGCTAGCCGCGCTGATCGAGGTGCAGAAGGCCGGCACCCACATGGAACTCCTGAAGAAGCATGGGCTCGACGTGAACAACTTCAAGGAGCCGGACATCCTGACGGCCGACTGATGTCGCTGTTCCTCCACTATCTGAGCCTGCCGTATCTGCTCGAGGGCATCGAGCTCACTCTCGAGGTGACCGCCCTCGGGCTCGGCGGCGGATTGATCCTCGGATTGATCCTCGCCGGCATGCAGCTCTCACGCATCTGGCCGCTGGCGGCGATCGCCAGGGCCTATACCGTGATCTTCCGCGGCACGCCGCTGATCCTGCAGATGGTGTTCGCCTACGACGCGCTGCCGCATATCGGCATCAAGCTGCCGGCGGTGCTCGCCGCCGGCCTCGCGCTCGCCTGCAACGAGGCGCCCTTCATCGCGGAGATGCTGCGCGCCGGCGTGCTTGGCGTCGACCGCGGGCAGGTGACGGCCGGCCAGGCGCTGGGCATGACGCCGTCGGTGCTGATGCGCCGTGTGATCGCGCCGCAGGCGATCCGCACCATGATCCCGGCCTTTGGCAACGAGGCCGTCAGCGCGCTGAAGAATTCCTCGCTCGCCTCCGTCGTCGCGGTGCAGGAGCTGACCTTGCGCTCGACGCAGCTCGCGTCCTCGACCTTCGACTTCTTCTCGATCTTCTTCGCCTCGGGTCTGCTCTATCTCGTGCTGACCGCGACCATCAGCGCCATCCAGCTCTTCGTCGAATGGTTGCTCGATCTCGACCGCACCACGCGCCGCGAGCGCAAGCTCGCCGATTATCTGCCCTGGCGACGGGTCGATCTCGCCACCAAGCTCGAACTTGCCGCGACGACCGACACCGATTCCAATCCCGCTCCTGCAGATCTCGCGGACACCCCGCCGCTGGCCCTGACGCGCGAGGAGCGTGCCCGCCGCGCCGCGACGATCGCGCGCAACAATATCGCGGTGGAAGCAAAAGACCTCACCAAGAGCTACGGCCCGCAGAAGGTGCTCGATAACCTCGATCTCACGGTACGCGTTGGCGAGGTGGTCGCGCTGCTCGGGCCCAGCGGCTCCGGCAAGAGCACGTTGCTTCGCTGCATCAACCATCTCGAGAACTGGGACGCCGGCACCGTGCGCGTCGGCGGCCGGCGCCTCGGCTTTGGCGAGGACGGCAAGCCGCTGTCGCCGCGGGCGATCGCCAATGAGCGCGCCAGTGTCGGCGTCGGCATGGTGTTCCAGCAGTTCAATCTGTTCGCTCATCTGTCGGCGAAGGAGAACATCGCCGGTCCCCTGCGCTGGGTTCACGGCATGACGCGCATCGACGCCGACCGCCGCGCCACCGAGCTGCTCGACCGCGTCGGTCTCTCGCATCGCGCCGACGCGCTGCCGCGGCATCTCTCCGGCGGCCAGCAGCAGCGCGTCGCCATCGCCCGCGCGCTCGCGCCGAACCCGAGCGTGCTGCTGCTGGACGAGCCGACCTCGGCGCTCGATCCCGAACTCGTCAACGAGGTGCTGGAGGTGATCCGCCGCCTCGCCATCGACGATGGCCTCACCATGATCATCTCGACGCACCAGATCCGGTTCGCCGACGAGGTTGCCGACCGCGTCGCTTTCCTGAGCGGCGGCGCGATCATCGAGGAGGGGCCGGCGCATGAGGTGCTCTCCAATCCCCGCAACCCGCTGACGGCGCGTTTCCTCAGCGTGATGGAAGCCGACAAGACTCCGGAGGCGGTGCGATGAGCGGCGCCGCTGCAAGGTTCTGGACCGTGTTCCCCGAAGAGGCAATCCCATGAAGCATGTCACGTTGCCGGTGTCGCCAAGCACCGTCCACTGGGGCTATTTCTCCAAGACAGTCGCGCCTGCCCTGACGCTGCGCTCCGGGGATCGCGCCACCATCGAGACGCTGACCCACCACGCCAACGACGATTACGAGCGTATGATCCAGGGCGATCCCGGCGCCGAGAGCGTGTTCCAATGGACTCGCGAGCACAAGGCCGTGGCGCGCCGCGGCTCCGGCCCGACGGTGGGCCCGTTCATTCGCGGCGCAGGCGAGGGGATCGGCGTGCACCTGCTCACCGGACCGGTCGCGATCGAAGGCGCCGAGCCCGGCGACATCCTCGAAGTGCGCATCCTCGACGTCCGGCCGCGGCCGAGCTGCAGCGCCTGTCATGCCGGCCGCTGCTTTGGCTCCAACGTCGCGGCGAACTGGGGCTTTCACTATCATGACCTGATCGAGGAGCCGAAGCCGCGCGAAGTCGTCACCATCTTCGAGCTCGACACCTCGGGCGAACCTTATGCGAAGGCGGTCTACAACTATGTCTGGACGCCACAGACTGACCCTGACGGCATCGTGCATCGGACCATCGACTACCCCGGCGTGCGCGTGGACCACGCCTCCATCAGGAAGCGCGAGAACATCCTCTCCAGCGTGAAGGTGCCGGCGCGACTGCATTTCGGCACGATGGGCCTCGCACCGTCGGAAGCCGATTTCGTCAGCTCGATTCCGCCGGGTTATACCGGCGGCAACATCGATGACTGGCGCATCGGCAAGGGCGCGCGGATGTTTTATCCGGTCGCAGTCCCCGGCGCCTATTTCTCGGTCGGCGATCCCCACGCTGCCCAGGGCGACAGCGAGCTCGGCGGCACCGCGATCGAGACGTCTCTGACCGGCGATTTCGAGTTCATCCTGCACAAGAAAGCCGATCTCGCCGGCACCAGCCTCGAAGGCCTCGACCACCCGATGCTGGAGACCGACCACGCCTGGTCGTTCTACGGCTTCACCTATCCGAACTATCTCGCCGCGCTCGGCAACGACGCGCAAACCGAGATTGCCAATCACTCTAGTCTCGACCGTGCGATGCGCGATGCGTTCCGCAAGCTCCGCCGGTTTTTGATGACCGTGCACGGCCTCAGCGAGGACGAGGCGATCTCGCTGATGTCGGTGGGCGCCGATTTCGGCGTCACCCAGGTCGTCGACGCCAATTGGGGCGTCCACGGCACGATCCGCAAGAACATCTTCCGGTGCGACTGATGCATTGAAGTGCGTTCCATATTCGGGACCAGCGCGTGATCGACAAACCTCATCTGCGACCGGTCGCCGGGACGGACGACCGCATGCGTCTGGCACGGAGGTTGCTTCGATCGACTGCAATCTGGGTCGATCCGATGAGCTTCCGGCCGTTCACAAGCGAGTCCTACGCGCAAGATGACCGTCCCGAAGCCTGGCGGGACGTGCTGGCGGCGGTCGGCCTGCAACCGGCGGGCGGTCACAGCAATTTCGACGGACACGCGACCGCCTCGCATCGCCATGCCGCAGGTGTTGCGCTGACGCGCATGGCTGCGGGCGCGCAGAGCGTTGCTCCGCTTTCACGAGCAAGCGAAGATCTTCCCATCGCGCTGATGCCGGTCGAGGACGGCATGGTGCTGAAGAGCGCCGGAAGTCACCGTATCGTACCCGTCGGTCATCCCGTGCTGCTGCCGCGCAGCGGCGACTGGAGCATCGTGTTCCAGCGTGACATGCGCGCCATCGTGCTGTCGGTGACCTCGGGGGCGCTGCGCGGACGCCTCTCGGGCAAGCCGCGGCTGGGCGAGCCCCGCGTCGTGCCACCCAGCGGCTTTGCCGACGTATTCTCGCGTCTGCTCGATGCTACTGCACGGACGCTCGACACCCTGAGCGATACCGAATGGAATTCGCTCGCGCAATCGCTCGTCGATCTGCTGCTGACGCTCACGCATCAGCTGGCGGCCTCGAACTCCGATGCCGGATCGAGCGCTACGCAGGCTGCGCTGTTGCACCGGATCTGCCAGGCCATCGAGCGTCGGCTCGACGATCCCGATCTGGTGCCGGCGCGCGTCGCGCAGGCCGAAGGCATTTCCGAGCGCTACCTGCAAAAGCTGTTCGAGACGGTCGGGGACAATTTCACCCACTACGTTCGCGAGCGCCGCCTCCAGCGCGCCTGGGCGGACCTCTCCAACCCGACCGAGGCACATCGCTCGATCTCCGAGATCGCCTACGCCTATGGATTTGGCGATTCCGCGCATTTCAGCCGCGCCTTCCGCCATCGTTTCGGCCTGCCGCCACGCGAGTTTCGCCAGCAGGAAGCGGAGCGAGCGACTGCACACCACGGCGTCGCCGGCCAGCGCGGCTGGCCGCAGGAGGCGCTGGCGCAGCTTCGCGCCCATCAGAGTGCGGAGACGCGCAGCAGTGTCGCCTGTGCCGGCGTCGAGGCGCGGACGTCTGCCGAACGCCGTCACCACCATCTCCCGGTCGAGGCCAGCCGCGTCCATTGGGGCTATTTCAGCCGCTCGCTGCCGCCGCAGATCGAGATCGCCTCGGGCGATACCATCACCATCGAGACGCTGACTCAGCACGCTTCTGACGATCCCGAGTTGATGATCGCCGGCGATGCCGCCGCCGAAAGCGTGTTCGGCTGGACGCGGGACAGGAAGAACGTCGACCGCCGCGGCGCAGGGCCCATGGATGCGAGCGTGTTCGGCCGCGGCGCCGGCGAGGGGTTCGGCGTGCACATCTGCACCGGGCCCGTCGCCGTGAAGGACGCCCAGCCCGGCGATGTGCTGGAGGTGCGCATCCTCGACATCGTGCCGCGGGCGAGCCGCAATCCGAACCATGCGGGCCGCGTGTTCGGCTCCTCGGTCGCAGCGTGGTGGGGCTATCACTACAACGAGTTTCTCGGCGGTCCCAAGCCGCGCGAAGCCGTCACCATCTACGAGATCTTCGACGCCGCCGAGGGGCCGCACGCCCGCGCGCTCTACTCCTACCGCTGGGAGCCGCAGACCGATCCGTTTGGCGTCGTACACGCCACTTACGACTACCCCGGCGTTCCCGTCGCGCCCGCCACGATCAAGCGTCGCCATGCCGTACTCGACGGCATCAAGATTCCCCTGCGTCCGCATTTCGGCGTGATCGCCGTGGCGCCGCGCGAGGTCGATTTCGTCGATTCCGTGCCGCCGTCCTATTTCGGAGGCAATCTCGACAATTGGCGGTTGGGGAAGGGGGCAACCGTGTATCTTCCGGTCTCGGTGCCCGGTGCGCTGCTGTCGGTCGGCGATCCCCATGCCGCGCAAGGCGACGGCGAGCTTAGCGGCACCGCGATCGAGTGCTCGATGACCGGCATCTTCGAGGTGATCCTGCACAAGAAGGCCGATCTCGCCGGCCAGCCCTTCGCCGATCTCTCCTACCCCCTGATCGAGACCGCCACCGATTGGGTCCTGACCGGCTTCAGCCACCCGAACTATCTCGCGGAGTTCGGCGCGCAAGGGCAAAGCGAGGTCTACGCAAAGTCGTCGCTCGATCTCGCCATGAAGGATGCGTTCCGAAAGATGCGGCGCTTCCTGATGAACGTCAAAGGCCTCAGCGAGGACGAGGCGATTGCGCTGATGTCGGCAGCCGTCGATTTCGGCGTCACGCAGGTGGTCGACGGCAATTGGGGAGTTCACGCCATCCTCAGCAAGCGCCTGTTTCAGGACGCCCCTTGACAAAGGACACCAAGGTGAAATTCCACATGATCAGCGGCGGACCGAAGCCGGTCGCGCCTTTCAGCCACGCGGTGGAAACCGATGGCTTCGTCTTCGTCACCGGTCAGATGCCGGACACGCCTCGGGCGCCGGGCGTGCTGCCCGAGGGCATCGTCGCGCAGACCCGTGCGGTGATGGAGAACCTGAAAGTGGTTCTCGCCGGCCTCGATCTCGGCCTCGAGCACGTCGTGATGACGCGCGTGTATCTGACCCGCTTCAATGAGGACTACGCCGCGATGAACGAGACCTACCGCACGTTCTTCGCGCCGGATCGCCTGCCGGCCCGCACCTGCGTCGGCGTCAGCGGGCTTGCCTACGACGCGCTGATCGAAATCGATCTGGTATGCCGGCGGCCGTGACGGTCCGTGGCCTGGATGGAGCGCGGGCGCCCAGCCGGCATCCGGCCTTCTCTGCGCCTCTGACAGAGGAGCCCTTCTCGGAAAGACTCTTGAATTGCCTTGTCGCAAGCGCGCCTCGCAACGACGAGGAGAGAGCTACGCATCACGGATTGCCGAACGTTCCTTGCATTTCGCCTCAAATTGCAACCCATGCGTGCATGAAGTCTTGATTGGCTTTGATCTAGAGGTGATCGCCCGGCTTGAACGCAGGCCCGGACCTCGGCGACTAACACACAAAGTGCACAGGGATCAGTGGAAAGTGATCGAGCTTCCTCTTCCTAAAGCACTAAAATGGTGCTTTAGTGCTTTTCATGAGCCCGTCGCCCAAAAACGCTCCGTCCGCGCTGCGTTACAGGCTTGCCCCTGATCCGGCCGCCACGGCCGCCATCGAGGCGACGTTTAGGGCTTATGACCGCATGATGGAGATCCTCGACGAGGTGGCACGGACCCACAATGTTGGCTCCAACGTCGTCCTGCTCCACGCCCATGCCTATGAGCCGATCCGCAAGCAGACCGCGCTGCCCTCGCGGCTGGTGACGCTGGGCCTGCGCGACCGCGCCGAATACCGCGCGGCGCAGGGCCGCCGCCTGCCGCTCGACGACAAGCTCGCCAAGATCAAGGGGCCCGCCACCATTTCGATCGCGACCGTGCAAGGGCGCTTCAGCGTGCCCTTCGACTATGCCGGCTATGCCGAGGGCTGGGGGCAGAGCGTGCCGGCGCGCCTCATCCGCACCGACGACGGTTTCGAAGTTCACTACGGCGTCACGCCGAACAGCCTGCCAGAGGAGGAGAACGCCATGGATACCATCGCTGCCGCTCCCGACAATTTCCTGTCTAGGGTCGGGCGCCTGATCGCCGGGATCGCTTATGACGCGATCGAGCAGGCGGAAGGCAAGAACAAGCTGAAGGTGGTCGGACAGGCCATCCGCGAAATCGAGCGCGCCGAGACGGAAGCGCGCGATGCGCTCGCCGCTGCGCGTGCCGGGGAATATCGCCTCAACGCACGCCGCACCGAGATCGAACGCGAAATGGCCGATCTCGCCCCCAAGATCGAGGGCGCGATCGCTGATAGCCGCGACGATCTCGCGCGCGCCGGCATCGCGCGGCAGATGGATCTGGAGGCGCAGTTCGAGGTGCTCTCCCGCGCCATCGACGAGAACAACGAGAAGATCGAGCAATGCGTGACGTCGCTGCGTGCGGTGTTGTCGGCGCTCCAGGATGCCGAGCAGCGCCGCGCCGATCTCGAAAAGAGCGAGGCTGCCGCCAGCCACGAGGCGTCAACGTCGCCCCGGAAGCCCGGCGGCGCCTCGGCCGCGGCGAAAGCGCTGCGTGCGGGTAGGGCGGTGGCGCGCACCACCGGTGTCCCGGCCGCGATCCCGTTTTCGAGCGACATCGACGAGCTTAGCGCGCTCCATCGCGACAGGGAAATTGCGGCGAGGCTCGCGCGGTTGAAGTCGCGCTCCTGAGTGTCGCGTCATGAGCGCTCTGCTCGAACACGTCATGGCGCCGGAGGTCAGGCCGTTCGCGATCGCGGCGGCCATGATCGTCATTGTCGGCTCGATCGAGGTGATCTCGATGCTCGTCGGAGCCTCCTTGAGCGAGATGCTCGGTACCAACATCGATTTCGCTCATCCCAGCGACAATGGCGTCATCAACGCCATCTCCTGGATCAATGTCGGCGGCGTGCCACTCTTGATCTTCCTGCTGCTGCTGCTCGGCGCCTTCTCCATCACCGGATTCCTGATCCAGGACATCGCGCGGATGGTCGCGGGGCCCTTGCCGGCGACGGTCGCCTCGGTCGGGGCCGCCGTGGCGTCGGTTCCGTTGGTCCGCGCCACAAGCAGGGCCATCGCGCGGGTCATTCCCAAGGACGAAAGCTACGCCGTCGGCCTCGGCGATCTCGTCGGCCGCATCGGTGAGGTCGTCATCGGTCCGCTCGACCAGGGACCGCCCGGCCGCGTCAGCGTCGCCGACGTCCACGGCAACCGTCATTTCGTCTCGGCGGTCGCGGCCCCGTCATCGTTACCTTTGCCGCAGGGAACCATGGTCCTCCTGGTCGACCGCGATGGCACGCGTTTCGTGGCGGTGAAAGCCGACGATGAACTCAAGCCGTCCAGACCCACTCTAAGCAGTTAGCAAGTCCCACCAGCGGAGAAAGTCATGTTCGACATCGCAGTCCCGGCCTTGATCGGCGTCGCGCTGATCGTCGTTCTGGGTATCGTCTTCACCATCCTCTACAAGCGCGCTACGCGCGACGAGGCCTTCGTGCGCACCGGGCTCGGCGGCAAGAAGGTCGTGCTCGACGGCGGCGCCATGATCCTGCCGATCTTCCACTCCTATGCCAGCGTCAATCTGAAGACCCTGCGGCTCACCGTCGAGCGCAAGGAGCGGGAATCCCTCATCACCAAGGACCGCCTGCGCGTCGACATCGTTGCCGAGTTCTATGTGCGTGTCCGCCCCGACGAGGAGAGCATCGCGCTCGCGAGCCAGACGCTCGGGGCATTGACGAACGATGCCGAGGCGCTGCGCAACCAGGTCGAGGCGAAGTTCGTCGATGGCCTGCGCTCTGTGGCGGCGACCATGAGCATCCTGGAGCTCCAGGAGAAGCGCTCGGACTTCGTCAAGCACGTGCAGTCGACGGTCGAGTCCGACGTGAAGTCGAACGGCCTCGAGCTGGAATCCGTGTCGCTCACAAAGCTCGACCAGACCGACGTCAAGTTCTTCAACCCCGAGAACTTCTTCGACGCCGAAGGTCTCACCCAGCTCAAGACCGTCACCGAGACCCGCCGGCGCGACCGCAATGCCATCGTGCGCGACAACGAAGTGGCGATCGCGCAAAAGGATCTCGAGGCGCGGCAGCAGACCCTCGGCATCGAGCGGACCAAGAAGGAGGCCGAGCTGTCGCAGGAGCGCGACATCGCCAACAAGACCGCCAGCACCCGCGCCGAGGTCGCAACCGCGACGCAAACCGCGCGTCTGACCGAGGAGAACGCCCGTATCGACACCGACAGGGCGGTCGCCGAGAAGGAGGCCGGCGCCAAGCAGGTCAAGGAAACCGCGGTGATCGAGTCGGACCTGGCGATCAACAAGCGCAAGACCGACGCGCAGCGCGAGATCCAGATCGCGACGCAGGAGAACGAGATCCAGATCGCGGCGAAGAGCAAGCAGACCTCGGAAGCCGTCGCCGAAGCCAAGACCGCCGAAGCACTCGCGGTCTCCGCGGAGGAGAAGGTCGTGACCGCGCGCGCCGTCGAAATCGCCGATCGCACCCGCCTCACCCAGGTGCTCGCCGCGCGCACCGAGGCCGAGCGCAAGTCGACCGAGCTGATCGTGGCGGCCGAGGCGGAGAAGAATGCCGCGCTCGACCGCGCAGAGGCCATCACCACGCTGGCCACCGCCGAAGCCGAGTCCAACAAGATCAAGGCCGTCGGCGTCCGCAACATCGGCGAGGCGGAAGCTGCCGTCATCACGATGAAGAACGAGGCGCAGAACAAGCTCGGCAGCAACGTCATCGATTTTGAGATCGCCAAGAAGCGGATCGAGACGATGCCCTCGGCTCTGGCCGAGATGGTGAAGCCGATCGCGAACCTCAAGGATGTCCGTATCCTGCACACCGGCGGCGCGTTCGGCGGCAGCGGCAACGGCGCGGCCGGCAATGTCGGCTTCGGCGAAGGACTCGCCGGCGAGCTCCTCAAGGTGCATGCGCTGCGTCCGATGATCGACGAGATCCTGCGACAGAGCGGCTTTGCGCCGGGCGACGATCCCGTGAAGGCGCTGGTCGGCGCCGTGACGGGGAAGAGCAACGGCGCGGCCGTGCCGGTGCCAGTGCCGGAGAAGACAAACGCCGCCGATCTATGAATGCCCGTTCGTTGCTGCGGAGAATTCGAAACGATAGAAACAGGAGGAGGGGTCGTTCAGGCCCTTCCTCAAGTACGTTTGGATGATGACGAATTCGTCCTTTGCAAGCGCAAGCGGCTTTGTTATACGCAGCCGCGCGCGAACGAACGGTTCGCCTTTTCCTCGGTAGCTCAGCGGTAGAGCATCCGACTGTTAATCGGATGGTCGCTGGTTCGAATCCAGCCCGGGGAGCCAAATCTTTCTGAAAATCCAATGGTTTGCACCCGCGGCTTGATATCGCGCGCGAGCTTGTTCCCGTGACTTTGGAACAGGCTGCTTCGGCGATCCAGCGGGAAATCGCGCTCGAACAGATGTGTGCGCGGACGCGGTCGCGCCATGCCGGCGGCGCCAAATCGACTCAATTCAAATCGAGCATCGAGCTGCCGGACATTTACGGAGCCGATTCCCATGCCAGAGATCCAGGTCGACCGCGCCCATATGGCCCCCTCGATTCTACCGGCTGACGTTCCCGATCTCAGCGACGATGAATGCCTCGCCTGTCTGGCGCGCGCGGTCGAGACGCCGGATTCGGCACGGCTGGACGAGGTCGCCGCTCTGATCGGCCGGCTTGCGGTGGCGATCGAATAAGGCTGGTCGCCCCCCCGATTGGGGAGGTGCGCAGGCCTCTGACGGCCAACGGCCATGTTGCGTTTTGACCGAGCATGCTCCAAAGATGCCGCGAATTTTCTCCGCGGCATCGTCCGCGCATTGCAGGGGCCGCAAATGTCCGGTTTTTCGACCGCGCGCCAAAAGATGGTCGATGGCCAGGTGCGCACCAGTGACGTCACCGATCGCCGTGTTCTCGATGCCATGCTTACGGTTCCGCGCGAGGCTTTCGTGCCGGCTGTCCGCCAGGCGCTGGCTTATCTCGACCTCGATCTCGACGTGAGCGAAGGCGCCGCCAAGCGGTTCCTGATCAAGCCGGCGCTGACCGGCAAACTGCTCCAGGCCGCCGAAATCGGCGAGGGCGACAACGTGCTGGTCGTCGGCTGCGCCACCGGCTACCTCGCCGCGCTGGCCGCCAGACTCGCGCGGCAGGTCACCGCGACCGAATGCGATTCGGCTTTGGCCGCGAAGGCCAGGGACGCCTTTACGGCCCTCGGGCTTGCCAATGCCACCTGCAAGGCGGCGGCCTGCCCCGAGGGGGACCCTTCTGCCGCGCCTTATGATGTGATCGTCCTCAACGGCGCGGCGGAGGTGATGCCGGAAGCCCTGCTCGGGCAGCTGAAGGAGGGGGGGCGCCTGGTGGGGGTGTCGGCCGAATCCAGGCCGCCGCGGGCCACGATCGTGACCCGTACCCACGGTGAATTCGGCCATCGGGCCCTGTTCGATGCCGCAGCCCCGGTCCTTCCCGGGCTGGAACGGGCCGCCGCTTTCGTCTTCTGACGGCCTAAAACTCGCCCAAATTCCGTTCTGAATCAGAAGTGTGGCCGGGATGCTGCAGGTGAAGAGTTTCCACTGAGAACCACCCTCGGGTAGTTCCGTCGCGCTTGACCGCGTCCTATGTTGCGGCGGGGCAATGACTCCACTTGTAGACGGTAACCCAGCTCGCGGGCACGAGCCGGGCGCTAGAATGAACGGAATTTCAGGGATGCATGGGGTGAAGCTCTTCACCGGAGCTGCGGTTTCGGTCCTGTTGCTGGCGCTTGCCGGGCCGACGCCTGCCTTGGCGGAGACGATGGAAGGCGCGCTGGTGCGCGCCTATCAGGACAATCCGCAGCTCAACGCGCAACGCGCCCAAGTGCGCTCGACTGACGAAAACGTGCCGCAGGCCTTGTCCGGTTATCGCCCGCGGGTCTCGCTGACAGCGAGCGGCGGTTATCAGTATCAGGACCTGCAGAGTGCCCCGGGCACCGACTCATTCCATGGAACCAGGCTGCCTCGCAGCGCTGCGCTGACCGCTACGCAGACGCTCTATAATGGCAACATCACGGCCAATCGGGTTCGCGGCGCAGAGCACCAGGTCTCGGGCGCGCGCGAGGGACTGCGCAATCTCGAACAGAGCGTCCTGTTCTTGGCGGCACAGACCTACATGGACTATCTGCGCGATTCGGCGACGGTGGAGGTCAACAAGAGCAACGTCCGCGTGCTCGAGCAGACGTTGAAGCAGACCCGCGACCGCTTCAACGTCGGCGAAGTCACCCGCACTGACGTGGCGCAATCGGAAGCGCAATTGGCTGCAGGGCGAACGCTGGAGCAGCAGTCCGAGGCCACGCTGACGGCGACGCGCGCGACCTATCGCCGCGTGATCGGCAACGAGCCGGTCAACCTTGCGCCCGGCTCGCCGGTCGATCGTTTGCTGCCGGCATCGCTGGCAAAAGCGGTCGAGCTTACGCTGACTGAAAACCCGACAGTCACAGCAGCGATGTACGGCATCGATGTCGCCTACATGAGCGTGAAGATTAATGAAGGCGCGCTGCTGCCGACGGTCACGTTGCAGGCGACCGCCCAGCAGGCAAATGAACAGTCCTTGATTCAGATGCGCTCGTTCACCGCATCGGCGATCGCGCAGGTCTCGGTGCCGATTTATCAGGGCGGCGGTGAATATTCGCTGATCCGGCAATCCAAGGAGTCGCTGGCCCAGCAGCGTCTCACGCTCGACCAGACTCGTGACCAGGCTCGCGCTGACACCGCATCTGCCTGGGGCCTGCTCCAGTCATCCAAAGCGCAGGTGGCGTCCGCACAAGCCCAGGTGGCAGCATCCGAGATCGCGCTGAACGGTGTGCGCGAGGAGGCAAAGGCCGGGCAGCGCACCACGCTCGACGTTCTCAATGCGCAGCAGGCGCTGGTCAACGCCCGGATCAGTCTCGTGAACGCGCAGCATGATCGCGTTGTGAATTCCTACAGGGTCCTCAGCACCGTTGGCCGTCTGTCGCCGCAGGTGCTTGGTCTGCGGACCACGACCTACGACCCCAGCGTTCACTACCATCAGGTCCGCGACAGCTGGGCCGGCGTGCGCACGCCCGACGGACGCTGATTCCCGCAATCATCCGGTCGGCCTCGCGAACAGCCGAGGTCGACCGGTGCTTTGCTTGCAATCATCAAAATCCCTGACATAGCCTTGCCAAGATGATGCGGGTCGATTCGCCCGCATCAATGTCGTGTGCGTAAGCTTGGGTGCCGGGGCAGGGGCGCACCGCTGCACGTTGAGCCGTGATCTGGGGACAAGTCGGGCTGCCGCGATGAAAATGACGGGCCTCCCGTTGCGGAACCGGCCAATCCTGCCGTGCTTGTTGTAAAACAACGCATGCGAGGGCGTTGATGATGTGGAGTCGGAGATGACGCAGCCTGCAAAGGTCACAGAACCCTCGATGGAGGAGATTCTGGCCTCGATCCGGCGCATCATTGCCGACGATGAGGCAAAGCCCCCGCCGGCTGAGGCCGCCAAGCCCGAGAAGGCTGCCGCGCCCGCGGCGCCGCCGAAGCCGCAGGCCGTGAACGACGCTCCGCCATCCAAGGTCGCTCCCGCAAAACCTGCCGCCGAGAAGCCTGCGCCGCCAGTTGCGAAACCGGCTCCGGCGCCGCCGCCACCCGCACCCGCGGCGGATGCAGCCAACAGCCAGGACGATATCGACGCGCTGTTGGCGGGGCTCGACGCGGCCACGCCCGCGCCCGGGGTCCGCGCGCCCGAGTCCGAACCGGAGCCCGAGCCTGAGCCCGACGTGCTCGAACTGACCGACGAGATGGCGATGGATCCGACGCCGCCTCCGCCGCCACCGAGCTTCCGCAAGGTCGAGCCGCGCGACGATCTTGAATTCGCCGAATCGCCGCCGCGTCCGACGCCGCCACCGTCCTACGCGCCGGTGGACTTCGATGCGCCTCCGCTGCCGCCGCAGCAGCCGATCCTCGCGCAATCGACGGTTTCCGCGGTCGAATCCGCCTTCAACTCCCTGGCCCATACGGTGCTCAGCAGCAATGCACGGACGCTGGAGGATCTGGTCAAGGAGATGCTGCGGCCGATGCTGAAGTCGTGGCTCGACGACAACCTGCCGGGCCTCGTTGAACGCATCGTGAAGGCCGAAATCGAACGGGTCTCGCGCGGCGGCCGCTGACAAGGGGCCATGCGGCCCCGATAAAGCCCTGCTCCTGCGTCATATTCGGCCCGCGGCCCGGGCCCGAGGGCCTGCCGATGAGCTTCCCGTTGACTTGAACCGCGCGCGCGGCTTTCTAGCAGCCCCATGATCGAGAAAAATTACCAGCCCGCCGATATCGAAACCCGCATGTCCGTGGTGTGGGAGGACAGCCTTGCCTTCAAGGCCGGCCGCCCCGATCGCCGCAACGCCGCGCCTTTCACCATCGTGATTCCGCCGCCGAACGTGACGGGCTCGCTGCACATGGGCCATGCCCTCAACAACACGCTGCAGGACATCCTGTGCCGGTTCGAGCGCATGCGCGGCCGCGACGTACTATGGCAGCCGGGCACCGACCACGCCGGCATCGCCACCCAGATGGTGGTCGAGCGGCAGCTGATGGAGCGCAAGCAGCCAGGCCGCCGCGAGATGGGCCGCGAGAAGTTCCTGGAGCGGGTCTGGCAGTGGAAGGCCGAGAGCGGCGACACCATCATCAACCAGCTCAAGCGCCTCGGCGCCTCCTGCGACTGGTCGCGCGAGCGCTTCACCATGGACGAGGGCCTGTCGAAAGCCGTCGTCAAGGTGTTCGTCGAGCTGCACCGCGAGGGGCTGATCTACAAGGACAAGCGGCTGGTGAATTGGGACACCAAGCTGCTCACCGCGATCTCCGACCTCGAAGTGCAGCAGACCGAGGTCAAGGGGCACCTCTGGTATCTGCGCTATCCGATCGAAGGGAAGACCTTCAATCCCGAGGATACCTCGAGCTTCATCGTCGTCGCCACCACGCGCCCCGAAACCATGCTCGGCGACACCGGCGTTGCCGTGCATCCCGAGGATGAGCGCTATCAGAAGCTCGTCGGCAAGAACGTGATCCTGCCGCTGGTCGGCCGCAGGATTGCGATCGTCGCCGACGAGTACTCCGATCCGGAGAAAGGCTCGGGCGCGGTGAAGGTGACGCCGGCCCACGACTTCAACGATTTCGAGGTCGGCAATCGCCACGGCCTGCGCCGGATCAGCGTGCTCGACAGGGAAGGTTGTCTCGATCTCCTCGACAACGAAGACTATCTGCGCGAACTGCCCGAGGGCGCCGCGCAATTCGCCGAGGAGTTCCACAAGGTCGACCGCTTCGTGGCACGCAAGCGTATCGTCGAGCGGCTGGAATCGTTCGGCTTCGTCGAGCGGATCGAGCCGCACACCCACATGGTGCCGCATGGCGACCGCTCCAATAGCGTGATCGAGCCGTACCTGACTGACCAGTGGTATGTCGATGCCAAGACGCTGGCCAAGCCTGCGATCGCGGCGGTGCGCTCGGGCGAAACGTCCTTCGTGCCGAAAAACTGGGAAAAGACCTATTTCGAGTGGATGGAGAACATCCAGCCCTGGTGCATTTCGCGCCAGCTCTGGTGGGGCCACCAGATCCCGGCCTGGTACGGCCCGGACGGCAAGGTGTTCGTCGCCGAGACCGAGGAGGAGGCCGTCAGCCACGCGCTCGGCTACTACGTCGAGCAGGAGGTCATCACGGTCGAGCAGGGGCGCGAGATGGCGCTCGACCGCAGCAAGCGCGAGGGCTTCATCACCCGTGACGAGGACGTGCTCGACACCTGGTTCTCCTCTGCGCTGTGGCCGTTCTCGACGCTCGGCTGGCCCGACGATACGCCGGAAGTCGAGCGCTACTATCCGACCAACGCGCTGGTGACCGGCTTCGATATCATCTTCTTCTGGGTCGCCCGCATGATGATGATGGGCCTGCACTTCATGAAGGAGGTGCCGTTCTCGACGATCTACATCCACGCCCTCGTCCGCGACGAGAAGGGCGCCAAGATGTCGAAGTCGAAGGGCAACGTCATCGATCCGCTCAACCTGATCGACGAATACGGCGCCGACGCGCTGCGCTTCACGCTGGCCGCGATGGCGGCGCAGGGACGCGACATCAAGCTCGCCACCAGCCGCGTCGAGGGCTATCGCAATTTCGCAACAAAGCTCTGGAACGCGTGTCGCTTCGCCGAGATGAACCATTGCGTCGTGCCTGTGGGCTTCGAGCCGGCGAAGGCCAAGGAGACGCTGAACCGCTGGATCGCGCATGAGAGCGCGCACACCACGCGCGAGGTGACCGAGGCGATCGAAGCCTATCGCTTCAACGATGCCGCAGGCAGCATCTACCGCTTCGTCTGGAACGTCTATTGCGACTGGTATGTCGAGCTCGCAAAGCCCGTGCTGCTCGGTCCGGACAGCCCCGCCAAGGACGAGACCCGCGCCATGGTCGCCTGGGCGCGCGACGAGATCCTCAAGCTGCTGCATCCCTTCATGCCCTTCATCACCGAAGAGCTGTGGGAGGTGACGGCCAAGCGCGACGGCCTGCTCGCATTGGCGCCGTGGCCGCTGAAGCCGGCCGAGCCGACGCCGGAGCAACTCGCGATGCTCGCGGCGACGACGGGGCCGACCGATCCGCTCGTCTCGCCGGCCTGGGTGCTGCCGATCTTCGACCATGCCGACTTCACCGACCCCAAGGCCGAGGCCGAGATCGGCTGGGTGATCGACCTCATCACGCAGATCCGCTCTGTGCGCGCCGAGATGAACATCACGCCGGCGACGTTGACGGCGCTGGTGCTTGCGGGCGCATCCGTCGAGACCAGGGAGCGCGCGCCGCGCTGGACCGATGTCATCAAGCGCATGGCGCGGCTGTCGGGCATCTCCTTCGCCGACCGCGCGCCCGATGGCGCAGTGCAGCTGCTGGTGCGCGGCGAGGTGGCCGCGCTGCCGCTCAAAGGCGTGATCGACGTCGCCGCCGAGCGGACGCGTCTCGACAAGGAGATCGCCAAGGCCGACGCCGACATCAAGCGTGCCGAGTCCAAGCTGGCGAACGAGAAATTCGTCGCCAACGCCGCCGAGGAGGTCGTCGAGGAGGAGCGCGACAAGCGCGAAGCCGCCCTGGCCCGCAAGGCTAAGCTGCTCGAGGCGCTGGAGCGGCTGAAGCAGGCGTCGTAGGACGCCCGTCATTCCGGGATGGTCCGAAGGACCAGACCCGGAGATTCTACGGTGCGCAATTGCGCACCGTAGTTCGGCTCTTCGAGCCGCCCCGGAATGACAGTCACTTTGGAAACGGCTTGCTCAAGAACTTCGAGCCCCTGATGCCATAGCGCCAGGGCCGCTCCACCGCCTTCGTGATTCCGATCCGGATGCCGGTCGCGACCTCGACATCCTCCGTCCGCGCATGCAGCGCGATTGGCGGGCGGTCCAGTGGCAGCGCGTTGTGCGCGATGGTGATGCCGAGCGCTTCGGTCAGCTTGCCCGGGCCCGAGCACAACGCGTGCACCTCCTGGAGATGGCGGCGGCGGCGCATCGCGGCGATGCCGTGTGTCGGCTCCAGCGCGCGGATCAGGACGGCGCTCGCCGAGCCTTCCCTCTCGCAGACGAAGTTCACACACCAGTGGATGCCATAGGAGCGGTAGACATAGGCAAAGCCGGGCGGGCCGAACATCACCTGGTTCCGCGGCGTCGGCCCGTTGTAGGAGTGCGCGGCCGGGTCGGTATGATGATAGGCCTCGACCTCAACGATGATCCCGCCGATTCCATCGACCAGCATGGTCGCGCCGATCAGGTCGGGCGCGACCTCATGGACGCTGCGGCCGAAAAAGGCGCGCTTCAGGGCCTTGCCGAGCCGTGGTGTGGATGCTTTCGAGGTTGGAGCCATTCGAGGTGAGAATCGCCTGAGAACAGAGCAGGATATTGCCCATATCTGCCATGTTCCCTGAGGCGGCGCGAGCCGGGTTGCGGCAGGCAGCCAGACCGACTAGGTAGGACCTGAACAGACCGGACACCCCATGGTCGTTATTGTCGATACCATCTCGAACCCGCTGCGCCCGCGCCACCCCGAAAAGGTGAATCGCCCCGACTCCGCTTCGCCGCCGAAGCCGGACTGGATCCGCGTGCGCGCGCCCAACACCCGCGGCTATGCCGATACCCGCAACATCGTGCGGTCCAACGGCCTGCACACGGTGTGCGAGGAGGCGGGCTGTCCGAATATCGGCGAGTGCTGGGACAAGAAGCACGCGACCTTCATGATCATGGGTGACACCTGCACCCGTGCCTGTGCCTTCTGCAACGTCAAGACCGGCCTACCCAATGCGCTGGATGCGGCCGAGCCGCAGAACGTCGCCGAGGCGACCGCCAAGCTGGACCTGGCCCACGTCGTCATCACCTCCGTCGACCGCGACGACCTCACTGACGGCGGCGCAGAGCATTTCGCCCAGACCATCCGCGCGATCCGGGCCGCGTGTCCATCGACCACGATCGAGATCCTGACGCCCGACTTCCTGCGCAAGGAGGGGGCACTCGAAATCGTCGTCGCGGCGAAGCCCGACGTGTTCAACCACAATCTCGAGACCGTGCCGTCGCGCTATCTCACGGTGCGGCCCGGCGCCCGCTATTTCCACTCGATCCGGCTGCTGCAGCGGGTCAAGGAGCTCGATCCCACCATCTTCACCAAGTCCGGCATCATGGTTGGCCTCGGCGAGGAGCGCCACGAGGTGCAGCAGGTGATGGACGATCTGCGCTCGGCCGACGTCGATTTCCTGACCATCGGGCAATATCTCCAGCCGACCCGCAAGCACCACGCCGTGATGCGCTATGTGCCGCCGGACGAGTTCGGTTCTTACGAGAAGGTCGCCTACACCAAGGGCTTCCTGATGGTGTCGGCGAGCCCGCTGACGCGCTCGTCGCATCATGCCGGCGAGGATTTCGCGAGATTGAAGGCTGCGCGGGCAGCTCACGCCCGCTGACGTACCATGCATCGCGTTTCGAGCAAGCACCGCGTCAATCACAGCGCGTCCGAGATGTTCGATCTGGTCGCCGACGTCGAGCGGTACCCCGAATTCGTGCCGCTGTGCAGCGCGCTGAAGGTCCGCCAGCGCATGGCGAAACCCGACGGCACCGAGGTGCTCGTCGCCGACATGACGGTGTCGTTCAAGCTGGTCAAGGAATCCTTCACCAGCCGGGTGACGCTCGACCGCGCCAATCTGAAAATCCTGGTCGAATATCTGCAAGGCCCTTTCAGAAGCCTTGAAAACCGCTGGACGTTCGAGCCCAAAGGGGACGGCGTCTGCGACGTCGGTTTCTTCCTCGCCTACGAATTCAAGAGCCGCATGCTGGCGATGCTGATGGGCTCGATGTTCGACGCCGCCTTCGCGCGCTTCTCCACCGCGTTCGAGAAGCGGGCGGACGCGATCTACGGCCGGCCGAAGCTGGCGTCGTCGTAGCTGCTCCGCGCACCGCTCCTTCCATCGTCATTGCGAGCGCAGCGAAG
>NZ_AJQE01000344.1 GCF_000261685.1 Bradyrhizobium genomosp. I (2014)
CTGGCTGAGCACGACGACCGGCACCACGCCGACGAGCTTCAACCTCGTCTCGTCGTACTCGCGTGTCGGCGGCACGCCCACCATCGGCTCCATCACCGTGACGACCGCCAACTACACGCTGTACTCCACCACGCAGACCGGCATTCTGGACACCGTGAGCGGCAGTGCGTCGGTCGACACGATCAACATCTCGGCGCTGACGGACTCGGCGGCCGACCAGACCACGCTCGATGGCTACATCGCGCAGGTCACGGCCGCGATCAACTCGGTCAGCTCGGCCGCAGCGGATCTCGGTGCGGTCAAGAACCGCATCTCGACCAACTCGGAGTTCGTGAAGACCCTGATGGACTCGGTTGACCGCGGTGTCGGCCAGCTCGTCGACGCCGACATGAACGCGGAATCGACCCGCCTCCAGGCTCTGCAGACCCAGCAGCAGCTCGGCGTTCAGGCGCTCTCGATCGCCAACCAGAACAGCCAGAGCATCCTCTCGCTGTTCCGCGGCTAAGCGGCGCTTTCGAAAACGACCGTGCTCCCTCGGGGAGCACGGTCCCCGCCGAGATCGGCGGGGGCG
>NZ_AJQE01000345.1 GCF_000261685.1 Bradyrhizobium genomosp. I (2014)
CGACGGCACAGGCGTGCCGGCAATCGACCTCCCGACGCCAGACTTCATGCAACACGCCGCAGCCGATCGCGCGGCCACGCACCCGAGCTTTCCGCTTGCGGCGGCCGAGTGAATTGCGTCGTCCAGCCTTCTTGTAAAATTGCAACGCCTCGCCGGCGAACCGACACATCCGTGACCGCGCGCAACCTTCAGACAAGGTTGGCAGCCGAGTGTCCTCTACGTTCGCATTGGTAGAGGTCATATGCTCAGTCGTGCGCAGGTACAGCAACTGCTCAACAATCTGCTGGCGCTTGGGCCGCGACGCCTGATGGCCCTGGGACTGATCGGCTTTGCCGTTCTCGTCACCGTCGTCGGCGGCACCTATTATCTCAGCCGGCCCGAGTTCGAAACGCTCTATACCGGCCTTACCCGCGAAGACGTGACGCGCATCGGCGCGGCGCTGCGCGAGCAGAACATCACCTTCGACGTCAACTCCGCCGGCGATGCGGTCTCCGTGCGCCCAAGCCAGACCATGCAGGCGCGGATGCTGCTTGCCGAGAAGGGGCTGCCCACCAGCGCCAACTCCGGCTACGAGCTGTTCGACAAGATCGGCTCGCTCGGCCTGACGTCGTTCATGCAGGAGGTCACCAAGCTCCGGGCACTGGAAGGCGAGATTGCGCGCACGGTCCAACTCATGAAGGGCGTGAAGGCGGCGCGTGTTCATATCGTGCTGCCGGTGCGCGGCTCGTTCCGCGCGACGCAGCAGCCGCCATCGGCATCGGTCGTGCTGCGCACCGACGGCGCGATCGAGGCGCGCACGGCGCAGTCGATCCGTCATCTCGTCGCCGCCGCCATCCCCGGCATGAGCCGCGACAAGGTGACGGTGCTGGATGCCGACGGCTCGATGCTGCTCGCCGAAGACGACGAGGCGAGCGCCGCGCCGACCAAGATGGCGAGCCTGCAGAAGACGGTCAGCGCCATGGTGCAGGAGAACATCCGCAAGGCGCTGACGCCGTATCTCGGCCTCGACAATTTCGAGGTGAGCGTCGCTCCGCAGCTGTCCACCGACAAGCGGCAGATCAACGAGACGGTCTACGATCCCGAGAGCCGCGCCGAGCGCTCGGTGCGGAACGTGCGCGAGAAGGAGTCGTCGCAGAATGCCGACCGCTCGACGCCGACCACGGTGCAGCAGAATCTCCCCGATCAGCAGGTGAACGCCGGAGGCGGCAAGAACTCCAGCGAGGACAAGAGCCGCCGCGAGGACGTCACCAATTTCGAGGTCTCGTCCAAGACCACCACGACGGTGAGCGACGGCTATTCGGTCAAGAAGCTCTTCATCGCCGTCCTGGTCAACCGTACGCGGCTGGTCGCAGATCTCGGCGACAAGAGCAACCAGGCCATCGTCGACAGCAAGCTCGCCGAGATCAGTCAGCTCGCGGCAACGGCGGGCGGACTGGACAAGGCGCGCGGCGACCAGATCCAGGTGACGGCCGTCGATTTCATCGAAGGCTCGCGTGAATTGGCGCCGGTGCCCCCGATCAGCTTCGTCGAGATGATCAACAAGCAGCTCGGCAGCGTTATCAACGCGGTGACGATCCTGGCGGTTGCTTCGATGCTGGTCTGGTTCGGGCTTCGGCCCGCGGTCAACGGCATCCTGACCCATCGCGCGGAGCAGGAGGAGGTCGAGGCGGCCGAGGCCGCCCAACTCGAAGCTGCGGCGGCCCTTGCATTGCCGGATAGCGAGGAGGCCGAGCTCAACCTGGTCGAGGACCTCGAAGGCAAGATGCAGCGAACGCCGCAGAAGCGGCTGGAGCAGATCGTACGGCTCGACCAGATGCAGGCGGCAGCGATCCTTAAAGACTGGATGCGACGCGAGGAGGCGGCATGAACGCGGCAATCGGAAAACTCCTGACGCAGTTCGACGCGAATGGCCGGGTCAAGTCGTCGCCGCCTCCACCGCCGAAAATCCAGGACGTGCTGACCAGGCCGAAGGAAGCCTGGCGCGAGCCGCAGCCTCAACCGCAGCCTCAGACCCCGGCGCAGCCGCAGCTTCAGGCGCCGCCTCCGGCGCCCGCTACGGAAGCTCCGCCGGTCAATCTCCTGGACGATGCCTATCGGCGCGGCCATGCGGCCGGCGTCGCGGAAGGCGACGCCAAATTGGCCGAGGAGCGCGTCCGCAGCGCGATCCGGCTCGGCGAGGAGCGGGCCAAGTGGTCCGACCAGCAGGCGGTGGCGATCGTCAGCGGCTTCGAGGCGGCCTGCCGCGAGGTCGAGACCAACATCGCGAGCTCCGTTGCGCGGATATTGCTGCCGTTCCTCACTGAGGCGGTGCGCGACAAGGCGATCGGATCGCTGGTCGAGCAGGTTGCGGCGCTGACCGGCAATTCGCCGGTGCCGGTGTTCAAGGTCACCGGCCCGCGCGAGCTGCTCGACCTCGTGAAGACGCAGCTCGAGGCGTCCCGGCGAACGGGCATCGCGTACGAGGCCGCCGACACCCTCGAGGTCCGCGTCGTGGCCGACCAGACCGTGATCGAGACGCAGATCTCGGCCTGGAGTGAACGCCTCAAGGAAGCGCGCCGGTAGTCGCCATGGAAGAGGTCAAGCATGAGATCGTGATCGTCCGCCGGCGCAGCGCCTTCGCCGAGGAGGCGCATCACGGCGGCGTCTGGAAGATCGCCTATGCGGATTTCATGACCGCGATGATGGCATTCTTCCTGGTCATGTGGCTGCTCAATGCGCTCAACCAGGATCAGAAGCAGGTGGTCGCAAGTTATTTCAACCCGATCAAGCTCGCGGAGAACGCGCCTGCGCCAAAGGGTCTCAAGGATCTCTCCAAGAAGGAGCCGTCGTCGTTCGAAGGCCAGGATGGCAAGCGTCAGCCGGCTGGCCCGAACGAAGAACGCCGCGGTGACTCTCCAACCGCCGAGAAGCCGGCCTCCTATGAAGAGAAGATCCTGTTCCGCGATCCCTATGCGACGCTCGCCGAGATCGCGAGCAGCGCGAACCAGTCCTCGGGCCAGCGGCGTGCCGGCGCCCTGACGTCCGCCGAAGAGGACGGCCTCAAGGGTGGTGACGCCTACCGCGATCCGTTCGATCCCGGTTATTGGAAGCTGGCGCCGCAGGCGGACAAGGACGCGGACCGCTTCATCGAGAGCGAGCCCAAGCCGAATGCGGCCGCGCGCGACGGCGCAGCCGGAACATATCCGGGCGAGCCGCAGGCGCGCCGGGCCAAGACGGACGAGGCCGGCGGAAGCGTGGCTCCGAACGCGGAGAGCCCGTCCGCAAGCCTGTCGCCCCTGCTGCCGCCGGGCCCCGCGCCGACGCAACCCTCACGCGACGGCAGCGCCGTTCAGGCCGGCGTCCAGGCCAATGCGGCCCCGCAGGCGCGTCCCAACGACGCGGCGAAGGAGTCCGAGCCGCGCGATGCGGCGCAAACGCAGCAGCCCACCATCAAGCAGCTTCAGTCCGCGATCGCGGACGCGCTGTCGGACATCAAAGCGGGCGCGGGGCCAGCGGCCGAGGTGCGTCAGGTCGAGGAAGGACTCCTGGTCAGCCTGACCGACGATACGAGCTTCGGCATGTTCGCGGTCGGCTCGGCCGAGCC